>JAABRW010000354.1 GCA_011390695.1 Desulfotignum sp. | reverse complement strand
CTCTTTGATCAATAACAAATATCCTGACACAGGGAAGATGGGCAATGCAGTTTGATATAAAAACCACGGAAAAGAAAAATATTGCCCTGGTTCAGGTTCAGGGGGAAGTGGATATGTATACCTCCCCCAGTCTGAGGGATACACTGGCCAGGCTTTTTAAAAAAAATACCACGGCTGTTGTTGTAGACCTGACCGGCGTTTCTTTTATGGACAGTTCCGGCATAGCCACCCTTGTGGAAGGGCTGCAATGGAGCAAAAAGCAGAAACGGCATTTTATTCTGGCCGGTCTTGGAGACACTGTATACAATGCCCTTTCTTTAACCAAACTGGACAATGTGTTCACCATTCTTGAAAATGCAAACCAGGCTTTTGAAGCCGTAACTAAAAAAAATATGAAAGAAAGCTGATATGCACCACTTGATTGTTAGACCCTTTTTAGTGACAATTTTTGTATTGTTTTTTATTGTCGGAAATGTGCAAGCGTCTCCGGCCCGGGACCAGCTCAAAGCCACCATTGACAGCATTATAAAGATTTTGAAAGATGACACCCTTAAAGGAGAGGCCAATGCGGCCCATCGAAGAGCCGCATTAAGGGAAGTGATCTATGAGCGGTTTGATTTTGAAAAAATGTCTCAGCTCAGTCTGGCCCGTCACTGGCGGGACAGAACTTCCACAGAACGGCAGACCTTTGTTCAGTTGTTTTCCCGGCTGCTGGAAGATACCTATGTGGCAAAAATTGAAGCATATAATGATGAAAAGGTGCGCTATGTCAAAGAACAGGTCAGAAATAAAAAAGCGCAGATCAACACTATTGTCGTGAGCGATGCCATTGAAATCCCCATTGATTACAGAATGTATGCAGCAGCCGACGGCCAATGGCGGGTGTATGATATGGTAGTGGAAGGCGTAAGCCTGGTGGCAAATTACCGGTCCCAGTTTGCCCGGATACTGGATTCTGATTCCTTTGATGTCCTGATCAAACAACTGGAAGAAAAGATTTCCGCAAGCTCCTGATCGTCTGTGTTCAGTACCATTTTTTTTTACCGATAAAAACCTGTTTTCATGCCAACTCTTTATAGTTATTCAAGGCAGTTATCCTTCCAATAACGGGGTTCTAACCATTTTCTAATGGTTTGCTCATCATTTGTTAAACAAAACCTTATAAAAGATCTGTATTTTCACAGCCAGTTTAGTGAACAATCTTTTAATTACAAGGTTAACCATGTCTTCTTCCAACCTGCTTCTGGTATTGCTCATGCTCACTGCCAGCGGATATTTTCTGGGCCGCAGGCGTGCCTTTGTTCTTGCCGGTGCCAGCGGCAGAGGCCAGCAGATACTGCATTCCAGACCCACCTATTATGGTGCCCTTGCTGCGCTCTGGTGTGCCCTACCGGCCCTGATCGTTTTTTCTTTCTGGCGGTTCTTTGAGTCCAATGTGGTCACCCAGATGGTGATTGCCGGTCTGCCTCCTGACCTGCAGAATCTGCCGGCAGACCGGCTCGGTCTCATAATAAATGATATCCGGAACATCGTTAATGCAAACATTGTCCCGGAAGAGATCAGCCCGGCCATCCAGGCGGCAGCCGACCATTATACACGGCTTCAGGCCATCAGCCACGCCACCCTGGCAGTGATGGTCACCACCATTGCCATTGCAGGGATCGTGTGGGTGCACAAAATAATTTCTCCGGGACTGCGGGCACGTAACCATGTGGAAACCATGGTCAAATATCTGCTTATCGCCTGTTCCACCATCGCCATATTCACCACAATCGGCATTGTATTGTCTGTTTTGTATGAAGCCATCCGGTTTTTCAAGATTGTTCCCATACATGAATTTGTTTTTGGTCTGGACTGGAGCCCCCAGATGGCCATCCGCGCTGACCAGGTGGGCTCATCCGGGGCTTTCGGCGCCATTCCGGTATTCATGGGTACCCTGCTCATATCAGCCATTGCCATGTGTGTGGCGGTTCCCATCGGCCTGATGTCCGCCATTTACCTGTCTGAGTATGCAAACAAAAGATTCAGGGCGGTTGCCAAGCCGCTGCTGGAGATTCTGGCCGGTATCCCCACGGTGGTATACGGATTTTTTGCCGCCCTGGTGGTGGCCCCCCTGATCCGCAACGCCGGGGTCTCCGTGGGCCTGGATGTTTCCTCGGAAAGTGCTTTGGCCGCCGGTCTGGTCATGGGGATCATGATCATTCCCTTTGTGTCATCCCTTTCAGATGATGTGATCAATGCTGTTCCCCAGTCCCTGCGGGACGGTGCCCTGGGCCTTGGTTCCACCCACAGTGAAACGGTGCGCCTGGTTGTGCTGCCCGCTGCACTGCCCGGCATAGTCGGTGGGGTGCTGCTGGCGGTGTCCCGGGCCATAGGTGAGACCATGATCGTGGTCATGGCAGCCGGCCTGGCCGCCAATTTGACGGTAAACCCTTTGAATACCGTTACCACAGTGACTGTCCAGATCGTAACCCTTCTGGTGGGGGACCAGGAGTTTGACAGCCCCAAGACCCTGGCTGCCTTTGCCCTGGGCCTTTTGTTGTTTGTCATCACTTTGATCCTGAATATCATCGCCCTGGTGGTGGTGCGCAAGTACAGGGAGCAGTATGAATAATCATTTCAATACCGGCCATGCCGGCAGTACCGATAGCAGCACGAAAGAACAATCTGCATCCGTGCGGACAATGGATATTGTCAGCAAAGGGCTTTCCAGGCGCTATAAGGCTGAGAAGCGGTTCCGGCTGTATGGCATAACAGCCATACTCCTTTCCATGGCTTTTTTGTCCATG
>JAABRW010000353.1 GCA_011390695.1 Desulfotignum sp. | reverse complement strand
AAAGCCTGGTAAATCAGCAGAAACGACAGCACCTTGAGCAGGTGCCCCAGCATGTTGGAAAATCCGAAAGGAGAAGCATAGCGGGTGAACATGAATTCCGATACCACGGTCACGAAAATGGCGCCGGCCAGCAGCGGGGCCACCCGGGTGCCGATCTTCCGGCGCTGGTGGATGGTCAGCACCCCTGCACCGGTCAGAAGGGTCATGATGATGTATTCACTGGCGGTTTTGAAACCGGTCAGGCCGGTATCCGGGTCGAAACACACGGGAAACAGTCCCCAGGCCACGGCCACGGCCCACAGCTACACAAGGGTGTGGAACAGCAGATAGTTGTGCCCTGACAGCAGAAACAGGGCAAAAAGCGCGGCTGCTCCGATTACAGCCAGGCCCATGGGACCGGGATATTTTCCTGTAACTTGTTCAGCTTTGTTTTCAGCTTCCGGCCATCTCAAACAGTGAAAACAGCTTCTGAAAGATAAATTTTTCATAATTGTACCTACCACCGCTTTCTCAACTGACAGCCAGCTGGTACACTTGGTCGATTTTTGAAAATATTTTTTCCCAGGTATAGGGAAAGGTTTTGGTGCAGGCATAGTCCCAGTCCGGTTCTGCGCAGGTTTGTACTTCATGGATGGATTGCGCCAGAACCGCTGCCAGGCGGACCTCCAGATCAGGGATGTCGGCTTCAAACGGGGTGTCAATGGTTTCAAGCGGGGGCAGATCCAGGAGTTTAACCATGGTATTGCACTCATCTGTCAGGAGTTCTTTTACCCCGGGCAGGGCCGTGGTGATCAGCCGGCATCCGCAGGCCAGGGCCTCCATGAGCACCAGGGGCAGGCCCTCATAAAAAGAGGGCAGCACAAACACATGGGCCTTTCGCAAAATATCTCCCAATTCGTCATGGCCCAGCGGTCCATGGTATACCACTTTTTCCCCCAGATTCCCGGCCAGTGCCAGGCAGCGGTTTTTTTCATACCTACTGCTGCTGCCTGCCATATGCAGCCGGAACGGCAGGTGCCGGATCCGGGCCAGACTGTTGAGAAGCCAGGGCACCCCTTTGGCGGAACTGAGTTTGCCGGCATATACCATTTCCACCACACCGTCATAGGCTTTGGGGGCATGGAAAAAACAGGCATCATTATATCCGCCGCTCACCACATGAATGGATTCAGGATCGGTGCCGATGGTGCGGACAATTTCCTGCTTCTGACTTTGGCTCAGGGCGATGACATGGTCTATGTTTTTGAGATCATCTGTGAGGCTGCTGCCGATTTTTGGGCCCAGGATATGCTGGCGCAGGCAGGTGCCGTGGCAGGAGGTGACCATGGGAATGCCGAAATTGATGCGCCTGGCAATGGCAGTGACAATCCACAGGTGATGGGTATGAATAATATCGGGCTGGAACCGGTCGATGGCCTGCCGGATTTTTGTTTCAAACACCTGGTGATAGGCGGCCAGATCCTGTTGTCCCATTCTGGAAAACACCCGGCTTTCATAGGGCATGACATCGCTCATGCCGGGAATGGGAAAATCCAGGTCTTTCCCGTCGAACCGGACAAAACAGCAATGGGATGGTTCGATCAAGTCTTCGGGCAGGGTGAAATTTTTCTGGACCCCGGCCACCAGAAAATTGGCATACCCTTTTCTGCGGCTCTGGAAGATGATCTGCTGGATGAATTTGCCGCTTCCGGTGAAATCAGGGGCCTGGCTGATGATGTGAAGAATTTTCATCAATCCAAATTCAGTCCGGCTTTGCACTGGTTGCACCGGACAACCCCTCTGAACACCTTATGCCCGCATTCCGGACAAAAATAGCGGGCTTCTTCGTCCTGCATCCATTGGCGGGTGCCGATTTCCCGCCGCAGGGGCGTGCATCGCATCATGACCTTTTTCCCCACAGCCATGGGAAATTCGTCGATAAGCCGGCAGGGAAAATCATCGCATTCATGGCATCCGGCAATGCCTTTTGCCATGGTGCATTCCCGGATATCACACTGCTGACAGTGCATGAACCGGTTGTCTGACAGGCAGCCGTCACAAAAGATATCATCTGTGGTAAGATTTTCGCAGTTGGGCAGGGTGCCTTTGCCGGGCATTTCCCCCTTGTAGACCCTCACCAGGCGCTCCTTGAATTTTTCATTGTTTTCTTTGTGGGCGATGCGAATGGCGCAGACACCGCAGTAAAGGCCGCAGGGAGATGCAAATTCCGGGTGTGTCATGTCAGACCTCCTGGGAAATGGATGTGGATCAGGCATACCTGTGAGTAATTTAGAGGCAGGGGGCAGAAAAGTCAACACCAATCAGCTCAGGATACTGCAGGTGCTCAGCCTTTGCCGATGAAAGGCTAAACCAGCATTCTCCGGAAAAGTGCCCTTCAAGCCCATCTTGGGAAATTTATAAATAATTTCTTGACATGTAGCTGTATTGTATCTAAATAGTATCTATGGAACAGCTGAATATAACCAGGCTGTCCCTGGGATTGTAAACAGGAGTCTGTGGCATTATGGCAAACGAAGATGAGAATCAGGAAGGATCTGCATCTGATTACAGGGAAAAAAAGGTGAAATTTGAGATCTACGGCCGGGAAATGATCGAGAAAACAGTGAACGCAAGCGGCAACAGCGGGCGGGTCTATCTGCCCCCTGACTGGATCGGCACAAAAGTCAAAGTGATTAAATGTTAGCAAAGATCAGCACCTTTTAACAGATCTGTTTTCTGATCTGCATCTGTTTGTATACCCATAGAAAAAACAAAACACGGAAAGGAGAGAAAAATGGCAAATGTTCCTGACACCATTCAGACATGGCAAATGATCCAACCCTTTA
>JAABRW010000352.1 GCA_011390695.1 Desulfotignum sp. | reverse complement strand
TACCACCACCTATGAGGAATACAAAAACCATTTTGAAAAAGACCGGGCCTTTTCCCGGCGGTTTGAAAAAATAGAAGTGTCCGAACCCAGTGTGGAAGATACCCGCATGATTCTGATGGGATTGCGGCCCTACTATGAAGAACACCATGGCCTGAACTATTCAGATCAGACCATTGAAGCGGCCGCGTATCTGTCTGATAAATATATCAATGACCGGTTTCTGCCGGACAAGGCCATTGATGTGATGGATGAGACCGGGGCATATCTGCGCCTCAAAGGGGCCGCCAACCGCAAAAATGTTACACCCAAAGACATTGAAACCATAGTGGCCAAAATCGCCAAAGTGCCGGTGACATCTGTGACCGCCACAGACAAGGCCAATCTGGAATCATTGCCGGAACGGCTCTCCAATGTGATTTTCGGACAAGACGATGCCATTCAGATCCTGACCACCGCCATCAAGCGGTCCCGGGCCGGGCTGGCCGCACCGGACCGGCCTGTGGGTTCGTTTTTGTTCACAGGACCCACAGGGGTGGGCAAAACCGAAGTGGCCAAACAGCTGGCCGCCAACATGGGGATCGAATTTCTGCGGTTTGACATGAGTGAATATATGGAGAAACACGCCGTGTCCCGGTTGATCGGTGCTCCGCCGGGGTATGTGGGATTTGATCAGGGCGGTATTCTCACCGACGGCATCCGCAAACATCCCTATTGTGTCCTGCTGCTGGATGAAATCGAAAAAGCCCATATGGATCTGTACAATATCCTGCTTCAGGTGATGGATTATGCCACGCTGACGGACAATAACGGCAAAGCGGCGGATTTCCGCAACGTGATCATTATTATGACTTCCAACGCCGGGGCCAGGGAGATGAGTGCCAACAGCATCGGGTTCGGTGCTCAGGAGACCACCGGTGACACCCGGGGATTGAAGGCCGTGGAACAGACGTTCAGTCCTGAATTCCGCAACCGGCTGGACGGCATTGTTCAGTTCAACCACCTGTCCACAGCCACCATGGAAAAAATTGTGGACAAAGACATGGATGAGCTTAAACAGATGCTCAAGGCGCGGCAGATCCGCGTGAGCTATTCTGCGTCTGTGCGGTCTTACCTGGCCAAAAAAGGATATGATCCCAAATTCGGTGCACGGCCCCTGGCCCGCCTGATTCAGGTGCAGATCAAAGACCGGCTCACGGATGAAATTCTGTTCGGCAAACTGACAAAAGGCGGTAAAATTCTGATTGGACTGAAAAATGATCAATTGACATTTCAGTTTAAAGACTGAATGCCTTTGTTTCGATTGTCCTCCCGCCTGGAATTCCCGCCGCCATGGCTGGCCCGGTCTGACGGGCTGCTGTGCATCGGCGGGGATCTTTCCTGTGACCGGATATTACTGGCATATCAGAACGGTATCTTTCCTTGGTTTTCAGACAATGAGCCTGTTTTATGGTGGTCTCCGGACCCTCGCCTGGTGCTCTATCCTTCCGGTATCCGGATTTCCCGGAGCCTGGGAAAAAAAATTAAAAAAAAATTTTTTACCCTAACGGTTAATCAGGCGTTTGAGCAAACGATTCAGGCCTGTTCTCAACCCAGAAAAGATCCGGATGAAGGCACCTGGCTGGTCAAAGAGATGCAGGAAGCATATATTGAACTTCACCACAAAGGATATGCCCATTCCGTGGAAGCCTGGCACCAGGACCGTCTGGTGGGAGGATTATACGGCGTGGGGATCGGGTGCATGTTTTTCGGAGAATCCATGTTCAGTTTTCAATCCGATGCATCCAAAGCAGCGCTGGTGGCTCTGGCCCATCATCTGGAAACGCATGGTTTTGACCTCATTGACTGCCAGGTGACCACAGACCATCTATGCCGGATGGGGGCGGTTGAAATCCCCCGATACCGGTTTCTGGACATCCTGGGCCGTTCCATTATCCGGCAACCAGTTCCCGGGGTCTGGGACTGCACATCCATTCCATCTTTCTGAGCGACTTTCGTTGTCTTGACAAACCAGGATTTACTCCCATAATTTAAAGCATATATTTTTTTGGAGGATGTGCATTATGCTGCTCAAACTTTTTTTGTGTTTCACCCTGATTCCCATTGTGGAGTTATATCTGCTCATCAAACTGGGGACGGTGATTGGTGGTCTCAACACGATTTTACTGGTGATCCTCACTGGGTTTGCCGGGGCCTGGCTGGCCCGAATGCAGGGCATGGTTACCATGCTCAAAGTCCGTATGAATTTGCAGCAGGGCATCATGCCGGCAGAAGATCTGATGGATGGTCTGATCATCCTGATTGCCGGTCTGGTTTTGATCACCCCGGGACTGATCACGGATGTTGCGGGACTGCTGCTGCTGTGGCCGGTAACCCGGAACCGTTTTAAACGGTTTTTGCGAAAAAAATTCGATGAACTCCAGGCCGGCGGCAATATCAATATTACCCGATACCCTTGAATGATATCAGGAGAAATCATGTTTTTCAAACAGATTCAGACCCGCAGAAGTATCAGAAAATTTACAGACCAGTCCGTTGATAAAGAAACCATTGACCGTTTGATCGAAGCGGCTTTAAGATCCCCTTCTTCCCGGGATTTCAGACCATGGCGTTTTATCGTGGTGGATCAGCCGGACCTGCTGGAAAAGCTGGCTGACGCCAAACCCCATGGTGCGTCTTTTTTGAAAAACGCGCCCCTGGGGATTGTGGTCTGCGGCGATCCTGATGCCAGTGACGTGTGGGTGGAAGACTGCGCCATTGCATCCACTTTCATACACCTGGCAGCCCATGATCTGGGCCTGGGATCCTGCTGGATACAGATCCGCAAACG
>JAABRW010000351.1 GCA_011390695.1 Desulfotignum sp. | reverse complement strand
TGCTTCAATAATTTTACGGATCTCCTGAAGTCCCTGGCTGTGAATGGAATCATGCCCGCTCATGAGCTTGAATCCATTGTATTCAGGGGGGTTATGGCTGGCTGTAACCATGGCTCCGCCTTCAAGATCCAGATGGTGAATGGAAAAATACAGCACCGGTGTGGGACAAAGGCCTATGTCCACCACATCACAGCCGGTTGACAAAATGCCCTGGATAAAAAGATCTGTATACTTTTCCGAGGTGAGGCGACAATCCCGGCCCACGGAAACCTTGTGTTTATTCTGCTGATGCAGCATGGTACCAAAGGCTTTTCCAATATTTTTAACATCATCGTCCAGGATATCAACACCTGCCACGCCCCGGATATCATATTCTCTGAAAATTCCAGTATGCATAGTCCTCCTTTAAGATTTCAGTATATGCTTGATAACAGAACCACGGTACCCACCAGCCAGCAATACGGGGCAAACAAATGAAACTTTCCCGCATGAACCAGCCTTATCAATATCTTCAAGGCAATCAGGCCGGTGACAAATGCTACCAGTGTACCATAAATCATAGCTGCGTCAATGCCTGCGCCCTGTTCTGTGTATCCCATAATACTGATCAGCTGTGCACCCAAAATAGCTGGAATGGACAGCAAAAACGAGAACCTGGCAGCTGTATGGCGGTCAAGTCCACAGAACATGCCGCATGCAATGGTGGTACCGGCCCTGGAAATGCCGGGGATGACGGCCAGTCCCTGACCCGCTCCGATAATCAGGGAGCGTTTCAAATCAAGATCCTTGCTGGTAAGTTCTGTCTGGTAAAATTTGCGGGATATCCACAAAATGGTTCCGGTCACGATCATCATTGCCCCCACCAGCAGGCTGGAGGTAAACATGACATCTTCAAAGTTTTTTAAAAACATACCCAGCACGGCTGTGGGAACAGATCCCCCAAGTATGAACAATGCCAGTTTCAAATTTTTATCTGAGTGCACTGCTGCGGGTTTTCCCCGGACGATTCTGCCGGCACAGGCAAACACTGCGCTGACCATGGCCCTGATATCGTAAAAATATACCACAAACACAGCACCCAGGGTTCCCATGTGCACACTGATATCAAAAGCCAGCACTGATTCGGTGATACCGAAAAAAAGCTGCCCCAGTACCAGGTGACCGGAACTGCTCACCGGTAAAAACTCTGTTAATCCCTGTAAAATACCTAGAATGACTGCCTGGTATATTTCCATGTCTCTTTTCGATTTTTTGTTTTTGTTATTGCTGTACCATACCCTAAGGATTCCCTAGCATGGAATGAACCAGGTACACTAAATAGTATTGTTGGCTTTAAATTGCAAGTATATTATAGACTCCAGAACCTGTCTTTTTAAGGTAAAAAAAGCACCTTTCGCCTCTTCGGGTTTTACTGACCTTTATTTTATATTTCAGTTGATTTTACGCTGCTGCATGTTATAATCTTTGTTACCATGTTTACTGTTGGTTGAGAACGTGGGTATTCTTTTCATAACCAACCATCATGTTTCAAATCTGAAAGGAGAAAAATATGAAAAAAAAGATTGTAATTCAAAGCCTTTTATCTGTTCTCGCTTTTGTTTTTCTGTTCGGCTGTGCAACAAAGGAGCCGGCTGAATTTCCATCATTCATCGCCCACCAGTTTGATGCAGACCAGTATGTATCAAAGGTGGACAATTTTGTTGTAATTCTGGATGCATCCAGTTCCATGCGGTATGACTACAATGGCAACACCAAATTCGATACTGCCAAAACCATTGTCCAGCGCATGAACATGACCGTGCCGGAACTGGGACAGACCGCAGGCCTTCGGTCATTCGGGCACCTCCCCTCTGTTTCCAAAAACCTGACCGAGTTGTTCTACGGCATGGATACCTATAGCACGGCAGGTATGTCTGACGCGCTGATTGATATTTTCCGGCCCGGCGGCATGAGCCCTCTGGGAACTGCCCTGGATGCAGCGCAGACAGATCTGGAGGGATTGCCCGGCATACATAATGCCGTGGTCATCGTCAGTGACGGCAAAGAAATGGACGAGAAAAACGTGCGTAACCGGGCCCAGGACTTAAAAGACAAATTCGGTTCATCCCTGTGTATCTACACGGTCCTGGTAGGGGATGCCCCGGAAGGCCGCCAGCTGCTCCAGGAGATTGCAGACATCGGTGAATGCGGATTTTTCACCACCGCTGACGACATTATGACCGGTGCCGGTATGGCTGGTTTTGTGGAAAAAGCATTTATGATGGCAAAATCTGCGCCTGTGCCTGCTCCTGCTCCTGCGCCTGCTCCAGAAAGAAAGGACTCTGATGGAGACGGGGTATATGATGATGAAGACCAGTGTCCTGGAACACCCGAGGGTGCCCGGGTCAATGCAGTTGGCTGCTGGGTCCTCGACAATGTCCTGTTTGACTTTGACAAAGCTGTCATCAAACCGGAAGCCTATCCCTTACTGGACGAAGTTGTGGCCATTATGAAGAAGAACCCGGCCATGAGCGTGGAACTTCAGGGACATACCGACAATATCGGCACCAAAGAATATAACAAAGATCTGTCCATGAGACGGGCCAATGCTGTTGCAAACTATCTTGTGAAAAAAGGTATTGCAAGAAACCGCCTGGCAACAACCGGATTCGGTTTCAGCAAGCCTGTGGCCCTCAACGGTACCAAGTTCGGCCGTTCCCTCAACAGACGGGTTGAGCTTCATCCCTATTAAACTGTCTCAAACACTTCCGGGAAAGACGGCTTTCCCGGAAGTCAAAAAAATAAAAACGGTTGATTTACAGGGCGGCAGGTTTCGTAATCTGCCGCCCTG
>JAABRW010000350.1 GCA_011390695.1 Desulfotignum sp. | reverse complement strand
TATGCCTTGTTTCCCCACATGAACGTGTATGACAATATCGCCTTTGGATTAAAGCTCAAAAAAATCCCGGCCCGGCAGATCCGGGAACGGGTCAAGGAAAGCCTGGCACTGGTGAAACTGGAGGGGCTGGACAACCGGCCCATCCATCAGCTGTCCGGGGGCCAGCAGCAGCGGGTGGCCATAGCCAGGGCCATTGTGAACCAGCCGTTGATCCTTCTGCTGGACGAACCCTTGAGCGCCCTGGACTATAAACTGCGCAAGCAGATGCGCCTGGATCTGCGCCACCTGCACCGGAAACTGGGCATCACCTTTGTCTTTGTCACCCATGACCAGGAAGAAGCCCTTACCCTCTCGGACCGGGTGGTGGTGATGCACAACGGGAGCATCCAGCAGACAGGCACCCCCAAAGAGATCTATGAAACCCCGGTGAACCTGTTTGTTGCGGATTTTGTGGGAGAAAGCAATATATTCGATGCCAGGGTGACCGCCACCAGGGGCACTGACATGGAAATCCGGATCCATGGGGTTACAAAAACTGTCCAGAACCGGCGGGGCTTCAAAAAAGACCAGGCGGTCAAGGTGCTGCTGCGGCCCGAGGACATGACTGTGGAACGTACCGGATATCAGTGTCCCCGGGGATTTCTGCCGGGCAAAGTGAAGGAGATGATTTACAAGGGAACCACCGTGGACCTGATCATCCGGCTGGACAACGGCCAGGATGTTTTTGTCACCCAGTTTTTCAATGAAGATGACCAGGATATTTTTTATGATGTCAATGAACAGGTCTGTATTTCCTGGATAAAAGGCTGGGAGGTCATTCTGCCCCATGAATGAGAAACAGGGGTTCAAATTTTTTGCCGTTTTTTTGAACATGGCCTGGTTTGCCCTGTTTGTCCTGGCACCGGGACTCATGGTGGTGGGCATCAGTTTTCTGACCCGGGACACCAGCACCTTTTTCACCTGGCCCCTAACCCTGGACCATTACCGGGAACTTGTGGATCCGGTGTATGCAAAGGTTCTGAAAAATTCTCTGGTATATTCCTTCAATACCACCCTTTTGTGCCTGGGTATCGGCTATCCCTTTGCCTGGTTTCTGTCCCGGGCTCCCGGACACAGGCGGCCGCTGCTGCTCATGATGGTGATCATCCCCTTCTGGACATCCTCATTGATCAGGACCTATGCCCTGGTGATCCTGATGAAAGCCAACGGCCTCATCAACACCGTTCTTCTGGCTGCCGGCCTTGTGACAGAACCGGTTTCCATGCTGTACACCGATTTTGCCGTGTATGTGGGACTGGTGTATTCTCTTCTGCCATTCATGATCCTGCCTTTGTATGCTGTGCTGGAAAAACTGGACATCCGGTTGATGGAGGCGGCCCGGGACCTGGGAGCCAACAGCATCCGGGTGTTTGTACATGTGGTGCTGCCCCTGTCTTTACCCGGGATCATGGCCGGCTGCATCATGGTATTTTTACCGGCCATGGGGCTGTTTTACATCCCGGATCTGCTGGGGGGCGCCAAAACCATGCTGGTGGGAAATTTCATTAAAAACCAGTTTCTCACCGCCGGCAACTGGCCTTTTGGATCTGCTGCCAGTGTTTTTCTGCTGCTGCTCATGGTGCTGATGCTGGCAATCTATTTTTTCATATCCAGCCGGTTCAACCGGAGCCGGGCATCATGAAACACTGGATAGGCATATCCTGGGTATCATGCGTATTTGCCTTTCTGTATGGACCGCTGCTGGTGCTGATGGTCTTTTCCTTTAACCAGGCCCGGCATACCACTGCCTGGCAGGGATTTTCCCTTACCTGGTATGCCAGTCTTCTGGAAAACCAGTACCTTCTGGATGCGTTTGTCAATTCTTTGACCGTGGCGTTTGTTTCCAGCCTGGCAGCAACCGCCATGGGCACCCTGGGGGCCTTTGCCATTGCCTGGTACCGGTTTGCCGGCAAAAAATTGTTTTTCGGGCTGGTGTATTCCGTGATGATGAGCCCGGACATTGTCATGGGCATCAGCCTGCTCATGCTATTTGTGACCGCCGGCATCCATCCCGGTTTTTTTACCCTGCTGGTGGCCCATATCACCTTTTGTCTGCCCTTTGTCATTGTACTGGTGCATGCCCGGATCGCAGGATTCGACCCGGCTGTTGTGGATGCGGCAAGGGATCTGGGGGCCGGGGAGCATGAGGTGTTTTTAAAAATCATTTTTCCCATGATTCTGCCGGCGGTGCTGGCAGGATGGCTCCTGAGCTTTACCCTGTCCCTGGATGATGTGATCATCAGTTTTTTTGTCACAGGACCGGGATTTGAAATCCTTCCCTTAAAGATCTATTCCATGGTAAAACTGGGGGTAACCCCGGAAGTCAATGCCCTGTGCACCATTTTGTTTGTATTAACCCTGGCAGCTGTCCTGGTTGCCCATTTTTTGATAAAGGAGAAAAAAAAATGAAAAAATGGACCGTCATTTTATGCCTGCTTCTGGTGCCTGCCCTGGCCTCTGCCGGAGACCGCACCCTTTTTGTGTACAACTGGACCGAATATATGCCTGATGAAGTGTTGACCGCTTTTGAGGAAAAAACCGGCATCGATGTTGTGTATTCCACCTATGACAGCAATGAATCCATGTATGCCAAGGTAAAGCTCACCCGGGGAAAAGGATATGATGTGGTGTTTCCCTCCACCTATTTTGTTCACAAGATGCGCAAGGAAGGACTGCTCAGCCCCATTGACCACGCACAGCTTGCCAATTTCAAGCACCTGGACCCTGTGCTTTTGGACAAACCCTATGATCCGGGCAACACCTATTCCATTCCCTATGTATGGGGATCCACGGCCC
>JAABRW010000349.1 GCA_011390695.1 Desulfotignum sp. | reverse complement strand
TCGTGATCGCCCCTGCAAACCCATTCTTATCATAGTATGCTTCATGTATGGCATACGTGTAATTGGTTCTTTCTTTTTTGCCCGAAGAATCATGATAGACTGTTTGCTTTCGGACAACTCTATAATTCCACATAATTCACCTTTACTTCAGGGTGACCCTTAATTTCCGGTGGGCTGTGTTTTCAGGCATAATTATACACAGGGGTCTTGATCACTCTGTCCGGCTTTTTTCTGCTTTTGATGATGCTTTGGATATGTTCAACTGTCTCAGGAGCGAAAAACTGCTCTCCGGTTTCCCTGCATTTTCGTGCCGGGACATTTTCAACAATAAAAAATTTGCCGCCATGTTCCAGTGTATAGGTCACTTTCGTATTTACCATTTGTTTAATCATTTCAAGATCCCCGTCATAAATCCACATTGAAGTACCTTGAACCGGTCAAAATCGTTTGCATTTACCAGCGACTGCGACCAAACCAGAGATTCAGGCCAGTCAAGCTTCTGCGCCACTTGAAGAATCGTAAAATCGTTCAATAAATTGATATTTACCTATTTTGCCACTTTTAACATTTTGGGTAAACAGCGATATTCTCTGCTGATCCAGCGCAGGTATTCGTCCAGCCAGGATTCTTTCCACTCAATGGTCTGGTTTTACCGGGTCATGAGCCGGCCTTCATAAATCCTTTCTGAAATCGGCCATTGCAGCAAATGGTTCTACCTTTCTCTTCCTTTTCTTACTATATCAACAATTTCTTTTGTTGTAACTTTTGCCTTTATAAAAGGCACATCTAAAGGAGAAGAGGCCGTTTGTTCAGGAATGAGTGCAAATGTTCGGCCGTCTTTTCTGCGAATTAATACCTTGCCGGTACTTTCTGCCTGCTCGAGCACCGTGGCAAGTTTTTGTCTTGCTTCTGAATATGTATAGACATGCATTTTAGACCTCCAGCACATCAGTTTTAATGCTTTGAGCAGCAAAATCCCCTGTTTCTATGACCTGGGTGATAAAGACCCATTCAGATACTTATGTACAATACTTGAAATAAGTGTTTGATACGGGATACCTTCCTCAACCGCCTTTATCTGAATTTGATGGTAATCCTTTTGAGAGAGACGAAGGTTGATTCGTTTGTCTTTTTTTAACGTATTTCGCGCTGCTTCTACCGCTTTTTTTCTTTCCCCGTCAAAATCTCTGACAGGCTGCCATTCATCACGTTCAATGGACTCCATCAGATCTTTCTCTTCCTGATCCATCGGTTCAAATGCCTTTTTATCCATTATTCCCCCTTCAAACCGTATTTTTTGGTGTATTTACGGCTTGGAAAAGCTGTTTTCAAAAAAATTTCTTCATCATTTTCCACGTAAGGTACGATGATGGCATAGCTGTCAATTTCTAAAACATACATCTTCTGATTGGGATGTCCGGGATTTTCCTCAATTCCGATAAGCTGGCCCGCCTCAATTAAAATGGCTATTTCCTCAAAGGATATCCCGCGTTGCTGTTTCAATATCTTGTTTTTCTCTATATCCCAATTCAAATATTTCATACGATCAAAATATGTCAATGTCAGCCTTTTGTCAACACAACCCGGACGGATTAACAGGAATTTAGGCATCTTCTGAAAAAAGGCGGGTCTGAAATAAATCAGGGCCGCCCATGGGGATCAGGCGGCCCTGCTGTCTTTGTGGATGAGGGGTTTTTCTGGATCAGGATATTTTCAGGATCAGGGCGGCGCCGCAATCGCCGGCGGCACACCCGGTCCACAGGAAATATCCGCCCCCGGCCATGACGGTTTCTTCGATGCCTTCGATGATCAGGCGGGTGGCGGTGGGGCCCTGGGGGTGTCCGAAAATCAACGACGATCCGAAATTGTTGAACCCGAACGGGTCGATCTCCATCTGTTTGGCGAAAAACAAGTCATTGACGATAAAGGGGTTGTGGGTCTTGATGACCCGGATATCCTTGATGGTGAGCCCGGCGTTTTTCAGGGCCATGCGGGTGGCGGGTACCGGGGCCGCCGGCATGAAGCCTTTGCGCTCTCTGGCAAAGCCGTAGGCGGTCACCTGGATGGTCACCTTGTCATCTGCGCTGAGCTGCCGGGCCTTTTCTTCTGTGGTGACGATCACTCCGGCATTGCCGTCCGCCGGATGGGTCTGGGCCCCGAAACTTAAAACCCCGCCCGGGATGGTGGGTTTGAGCTTAGCCAGGCCCTCTTTTGTGGAGGGGATGATGCCTTCATCTTCTTCCACCAGAATGGTCTTCTTTTTGGAGATGGCGATCTCCACCGGCTGCATGTACCGCCGCTGAAACGCCCGGTTGTCGGCCAGACCTGCCTGGTACTGCTCATACCGCCGTACCACAAGATCGTCGCACATCTCTTTGGTGAATCCGTTTTCCTTTGCCACGTTTTCAGCGGTTTCCACCATTTTTTTGCCGGTGTTGGGATCGGCATTGAAATTGTCCATGTTCCAGTTTTCCGAAATCACCTCTCCGCCGGGGCCTTTGGGATTGGGCCAGATGGTGTGGGGACCGTTGGAGGTGCGGTCCACGGTGAGCACATAAGGCAGTTCAAACAACCCGCTCTCAATGCCCATGGCAGCCTGGTTGATGCAGGTGGCACCGGTGGTGCAGGCCTGGCTGATGGCAATGGCGGGAAGGGCTTGTGCCCCCAGCAGTGCCGCCGACCAGGGGGAGGCGTAAAACTGGCGGTGCTGGCCGATGGTGTTGCCGAAGATGCAGTAGTCCAGATCATTTGCATCCAGATCTTTTTGTTCGAAAAACTTTCGAGACACGGCCGCTCCCAGGGTGATGGCGTTTTCATTGGCCAGGCTGCCCTGCCATTTGCAAAAAG
>JAABRW010000359.1 GCA_011390695.1 Desulfotignum sp. | reverse complement strand
CCTGTGATTTATGTCCCCACGCTTGCGCAGAAAAAATGCCACACAAATGCACTACTCCGGCTTCTTCCTGAACAAAAATCAGGGGGACCGTTTTATGATGCCACGTGATTACCTGACAGCTGATCAGCTGTTACAAGGGGGCGGCGGCGGCAGAATCAGTTGAAAAAACATTCGTAAACTCCTGTTGGTTGATTGATCAAACAACTCTACATAACAGCATCCCTGGACATTGTAAATCAATTTTAAGATCAGACTTTATGAAAAATCGGCAAACGGAGTCAGAAAAACGGTTCCCAGATATCCAGGCATTGTTGAGTTTTTGCTAAATTCATGATTGGCACATATGACTGAGCAGGATTTTTAGATAGATCCTACAGGATGGTCGGATACCATTTAAAAACACATGATGAACGGAACAACAAAACAGTTCGGCTATTCAATAATTGAAAATAACTCCGTTTTGCGGTATTCTATTCAAAAAAACAAGGAGGAAAAACATTTAGAGGCCATTGAGCAAAATATCAACCAATATTGGAGAATTTGAGATGCTGCTGGAATACATACAGGCTGCGCTTCGGCGCGCGAAGTACGAAATTCTGCCGGATGACGGCAGTTACTATGGAGAGATCTTTGAATGTGCTGGCGTTTACGCAAATGCAAAAACCCTGGAAGAGTGCAGGGAAGAACTCCGGGAAGGTGCTCGAAGAATGGGTTTTATTTCGGGTTCATAAAGAAGCTGATCCATTCGGGAGAAGGGATCGCCGTCGAATTCAAGAAGTGCCGGAACAGTCTGAGCAGAAATGGTTTTGAAACTATCTGCGCGTTTTTGAACCGAAACGGCGGAGATCTGTTCCTTGGTGTCGATGACAGCGGAACAATAACCGGCATCGATGCCGAGGCCGTGGAACAGGTCAAAAAAGATCTGGTAACCGACCTGAACAATCCACAGAGGCTGAATCCAACCTTTTACCTGACCCCCGAGGATCGGACCTCTTCCGGGAAGTGGCGGCAAACATGCTGATCCACAGGGAATTTTTAAATGCGTATCCAGCCAAATTCATCATTGAAACCCATCGGGTGTTTGCTGAAAACAGCAACAAACCGCATGGGCACGGACTGATCGATCCGGCTCATTTTTCTCCCTTTCCCAAAAATCCGGTAATTGCCCGCTTTTTCAAAGAGATCGGACGTGCTGATGAGCTGGGTTCCGGTGTAAGAAAACTTTTCTCCAACCATTATTGGAAAAAGGGGTTCTGTCCCAGACAATTCCGGACAAGCCAAGCAGCCCGAACCAAAAATACTATACAAACAAAGAGAAAAATAGATGAACAACACGGCAAGCAGTTTCAAGAGTCTGGAGTTTCTGCCACACCCTTACAAAAGTGAGGCACCGGCAGCAAAGAGAACAATATATACAAAAAAGCGGAAATGCCTTTCTGTCAGGCGTTTGTGGAGTATTTCCCCTGCGATCAGGCCGGCTGCCACACCCGGAAAAAGGATCAGGGTCAGCAGGACGGTCTCCTTTGTCCACTGGCCGTTGAGTAAAAAATAGAGGGTCATGAGGGCACTGAGGATGCTCCACAGCGCCGTGAGCACGGCCCGGAAACCGGTCTTGTCCAGCGGCAGGCGGCTTGCCGCGTAAACGACCAGAGGGCCGCCCGAGGCATACAGGCCGTGAATCACCCCGGCCAGGGCAAAGAAAAGTTTCTGCACAACCGGGTGCACCGGCTTTTGAGAAAAGGTATAAAGGCACACCACTTCCCTGGCGGAAATCACCATCACAAAAAAACCCAGGATCTTTTTCAGTACCGGTCCGTCCAATATGTCGAACAGGAAAAGGCCGGCAGCCACACCTGCTGCCATAAAGGGAATGATCCGGACCCAGAGGATTTTTTGGCAGATATGCCCGGCATACCGGACTGTGAGATACCCGTTCAGCAGCAGGTCCAGAAATACCAGCGAAGGAATCAGCACAGACAGAGGAAAAAAATGGGCCCCCAGGGTTACGGCGATCACGGTGCTGCCGAAACCGGAGATGCTCTGGGCTGTATATGAAAAAAACACAATACCGGCCATGAAAAGCGCGTCTGAAAGCACGAAATCCATTTTTTACAAATTATGCCATACGTTTCTGTTCAAGAGGAGCACCAGGGCTGCAAAGAGGATGCCGGCAAACACAAGGGTAGTGACAAAGGTGCTCCACTCCCACCAGAAAGGCGCATTCAGCAGGGCTGTCAGTCCCCCCACCACGGGCACGGCAAAAATATTCATGAATCCCAGTTCCCTGGCCACCGGGGTCTTGAACTCCGGGTCCACAATGCGGAGCAGCATCAGGCCGCAGGCCACCGTGCCCGTTACCACGCCGTAGATGGACACAGCCCGCTCCAGGCGATACTCAGAAAGCTGCCTGCCCAGCATCCACACCAGCAGCGTGGTCAGAATACCGCCTGCCAGCGCGATCGTGAGCAGCGGGGCCACATATGTCCGGAGTACGAGCAGTTCAATGCCGCAGCCTGTTGCGACAATGAGATAGTCCACGGAAAAACCGGTAATCCGCCGCTGAAAGGGCGGATTCATCAGGCGGGAAAAAGGGGTTTGGGCGGCCAGGCTGCGGAGGATAACTGCAAACACCAGCCCGAACAAAAAGAAAAACCCCCACATCATGCCGGCGGTATCCGGCGGCATGATGCGGGTGATGACAAAAAGAAAGAGATAGGTGACCAGGTAGACCACCCCCACCTGGGAAAACTGGAAGGCCAGACTGTCCAGGTTGGCACTGTGGGTGGTCATCCCGCCCGCCGGCGGCGGAATCTGGTCTTTGGGCAGAATCCCCCGGGAAAAAAATTCCGGCAGTTTTTTTCGGGCATAGGTTTTCTTTTTCAGGCCGCGGTTGGCCATGGGCACCCCTACAAAAAAAGAGAAAAAATACCCCAAAGTGGCAAAGGTGAGCCCGATGGTGGCGGCATCTGCAAAACCGGCTGTCTCCCACACCCTGCCAAAGGACAGGGCCTGGCCCGGGCCTTCGTTAAAGCCTAAAGGCAGCAGAAACCCAAAGGTTTCAAACAGGGGCTGTCCGCCGGCGGCAAAGAGAAAAACGATGACCGTGCCGATAACAGCCTGCATGGGAAAGATCGCCCCCTGGACCAGGGCCATCCACACCGACCCTTTGATCAGGGTCCTGCTTTTTTTCCCGGCGGCGGCACCCGGATCAGGCGGGGTCAGGCCCACGGATATAAAGGAGATGTTGAAAAAATGATAGGCAAACGCTTTGACCAGTTCCGTGTCCATGGGGAAAAAACCGGTGTTGATCAGCGCAAGTCCGACCATACCGCCGATCAGGCTTGCCGGGAAAAGAAATTTCTGGAAAAAGGGAACAAAGGCCCGCAGCAAAAGCCCGAACAGGAGCATCAGCGAGAGAAACCCGAAAATCAGGAGCGGTTCAAAAGGAAACGGCGGGGCCATGTTTCATTTCTCCTTGATGACGGTTGTCAGTTTTCCGGGTGAAAAAATGCGTTGGTCACCTGCAGCAGAATGGTTTCCCGCCACTGGGGCGGCAGGGCATCAAGCACCTCATTGACCGGTGCCATCCGCTCGGGCATGCGCCCGTCCTGTATGCCGGCCAGCGCAAACAGGGGCAGCGGATCTTCCAGGATTGCCTCCCCCTGTTTTTCCATGAGCTGCATGACCCGGGGCAGCAAGGCGCCGGAGGAAAGTTTTTTTGCATCAGCCACACTCTGCTTCAGGTCTGCAACGAACCCTTCTGTATGGGCCGCATTGGAAAGCGTGACCGACAGATGGATATTGGCCGGCACCCCGTCAAATGACAAAGAAGGCTGGATATACCATCCTTTGAGGTTCATTTCATCGATGATATGGAAAACACTGACGCTTTGAGAACCAAAGGAAAGCAGGGTCATCTCCGGCTCAGCCAGGAGATACAGCTCCGGGATGAATGCAATCCCCTTTTTTATCGCTGCCACGGCATGCAGCTGTTTTTCTGCAAAGGCAAGGTACTGCCTGTCCCCCACATAGTTGAGAACCGCCCAGGCCGCTGCCAGGGGTCCCCCGCTCTTGGTGCTCTGAACCGTGGGGTTGATCATGGTGTAACCCAGCCACCGGGTGAAGGCAAACATCTGGCAGGCCCGCAGCTCTGGATTGCGGTACAGGATCAGGGATGCGCCTTTGGGGGCATAGGCGTATTTGTGCAGATCCACGGAAATGGAAAAGACCCCCTCCAGGGAAAAGTCAAATGCAGGAACATCCCGGCCCAGTCTTTTGAAATAGGGGAGCAGAAATCCGCCCATGCAGGCATCTGTGTGGAACCAGATGCCGTTTTTCTGGGCAATCCGGGCCAGGTCGGCAATGGGATCGATCACCCCCTGGGTATAGGAAGGGGCGGACCCGGCCATAAAAATGGTATTTTCGGTGATGTGTGCTGCCATGCGGTCGGGATCAGCCTTAAAGGTTTTGGGGTCCACGGAAACGGTCACGGTTTTGATCCCGAAATAGTGGGCTGCTTTATGAAATGCCGCATGTGCTGTAGTGGGAACAACCA
Organism: Desulfotignum sp.; assembly: GCA_011390695.1. The sequence goes on along the minus strand of JAABRW010000359.1, from coordinate 6,555 downwards.
TTTCAGGTGAGGTGATATCCGGGCGTTTTTTTTGAAAGTAATCCCGGGCCGCTTTCACCGCCAGCAGAATACTTTCCGTGCCTCCGCTGGTAAAATTTCCCACCACCTCCCGGCTGCCCTGCAGGTGCTTTCTCATCATGGAAACCAGATCGTTCTCCATCTGCAAAAGGCTGGGATACACTGTAAAATCCAGGGCATTTTCGCTCAAAAACAGGTTGTAGACCTCCTTGGCAAAAGACAGAATCTCTTTGCCCGGATCAAAAATATAGCCGAACGCCCTGCCCGACTGCCAGTCCATATCATTTTTTCTGTACCGGCCCAGCGCTTCAAAAATCTCTTCGCGTGCACGCCCTGTTTCTGGTATTTTCATTGCCGACTCCTCTGCATGTTCCGGGTTTCAGACGGGATTATGCAGAAATAAAACAAAAAAACCGGGTCTGTCAAATAAAATTCCATTCCCGGTCCCAGAAAATCCGGTTTCATTGTTGGAATAAAAAAAAGAGGTGTTGATCAATTTTTTTTTGAATTATTTTTTCCGTCTTCAAAAGAGTCATCGTTATCTATTGTCTTTTTTAAGGGAGACAATACCCGAAGCGCGATAAAATTCAATCCTGCCACAAGTATGGCAACTTCGAATCTGTTAAAGGCGATGGCCGCGCCCACAGTACCGATAGACCACAGGCTCACCGCTGTTGCAGTTCCCCGGATTTCATCCTTTCCTTCTTTAAGGATTGCACCGCCGCCGATAAACCCGATGCCTGTCATCAGACCCTGCACAATCCGGGCCCGGGCATCGGGATTATCGGCGGTGAGAAAAGATTCAGCTTTTGAAAACGCTGCTGCAGTCAATATGTTGTGCTTTAAACAGGGGGCCGACGCCTTCCGCTAATCAGAAAGATTATAAAAAGGATTAAAAATATTACAAATAAAATCTGGGCAATGCCGGCCGCAGCACCTGCGATACCGGTAAAGCCCAAAAGACCTGCAATGATTGCAATGACCAAAAAAGTTAGTGCCCATCCAAGCATATCGGTTACCTCCCTTTATAATGTTTACTTTCCCATATTAAAATAAATTAAATTGCGCTATTGCATCTTTTCTCCGGCTTCTTCCAGTTTTTCACCGGTTTCTTCCTGTAATTCTTCAGCCTTCTCACCAACCTGCTCAGCGGCTTCGTCTATCTTTTCACCCGTTTTTTCTGCAGGCCCTTCCTGTTCACAGCCTATAGTGCCGATTCCTATAAAAAACAGAATACTTATAAAAACAAGTAATTTTTTCAGTAAGGACATAACCGGGTCTCCTTTTATAAGATTATAATGTTGCAATAAAATTTCTTTTTTTTATCCCAGGATGTCTTTGATGTCTTCCTCTGGTGTTTTGAGCGGTATGCCGTCAATGTCACCAAGATCTTTGTCAAAGAAACGAATTTTTCCGCAGGCAAGGGTCATAACAATGCAGTCTTCGGGTAATTCCTCCACAAATTCAGTATAATAATTGCGCACTGGTTTGGCACCGTCACAACCGGCAACCAGGAAAAAATGGCGGATCTTTCCCGCCCTGTCCCCTTTGCCGTCTGCTCACATTGATAACAAAACATACGAATGCAATCATTTTAAGAACATTTTTCGTCGTCCCCTGACTTGTTCTTGTCATAGGTGTGGGCTTCAGAAGTATCGATGGACATTTTATCCATGGTCTCCTGTCGTTCTTTTTTTCTATCCTCTACACGGTCTTCACAATCTTTGTTTTTATCGTCTGTCACAGCATTCACCTCCTTTTTCTGCTGGGCTTTGGTTCCGGATCTGCCGTCATCACAGGCATCTTCTGCTGGTTCATTGGGTCTTGCATGCTCGGCATCAGGGGCCTGTGTGCAGACATCGAGTTCATCATGTTCTTTATTTTTATCATCTGTCATAATAATACCTTTGTTGGGCGGCTGAAAAAAAATACCGCTCCTTTCCTATGGATAAGGCACGCATGCTATCAGGATTTCCACAGCCCATGGACATTACAATATTCGCGGGCAGAAACATTCTTGTTTTTGCATTCAAAAAATGTTTCCGGTGCCTGGCCGGGTTTCAGGAAATGGCGGCAGGATGTGTCATCATCAACAATTTCAATCCATTCAATGTAATGCTTTTCTTCCATGGGATGGGGATTGCTCCCCACTTTAACTGTTACGCCACCTTCGGATGCCTCTATCACAGGCACATGTTTTTCTTTGCCTTCATCTGCGGCCGCCTTTTCTTCAAAAAGTATCATTTCCTCTCCACAGCATACCAGTTCCCCTTCCCCGCCGTGAAGGACTTCAATAATGTTTCCACATGCTTCACATTTAAAGATCTGTTTTCTTTGTGCCATTTGACTGTCTCCATTTTTATGGGTTTTCAGATTACAGTGTCTGCGGTTGATGTGCAGATAAATCTTATTTCACCAACCATTTACCTGTTGATCATTTTTTTATGATGAAACAAAAAAGATTTGAAAACAATAGGTAGAAACATGTATTTACCCATCATATTTCATCTATCCACTGATTCAGGTATGCGCTGATATGCATTTTTTGTGTATTCGCTGCAGGTTCACTGCAGCCCTGAGGGGTATCGTGACCCCGTTTTTCAACAATTCGCACGGCAGTGTCCTGCTCTGTTTCCGGTGGTCACAATCCCACAATCTCCATTGCGGCCAGGAACCCGGTTATAAACACTGCCACTGGAATGATTACGAACCAGGGATTGCGGGGCTGAAAAAGATCAATCAAGGTTTTGTCACCGAAACTGCCAAAGGGCAGGATCGTTTTCTTGAGTTGCGGATAAACAGCGGCATAAAGCCCGGCGCCTGCCATAATGCCGATGACACCGCCGATAATGGCATCCAGCGCACCATGACCCGCGGCACCCACGGATGTGCCCGGACAATAACCGAGAATGGCAAAGCCGACACCGAAAATAAGCGGTCCGGGAATGGTTGCTCCCAGGGAACCTGATTTTTTGTGAAGGTTTATCCAGCCCAGGTCACGCATGGCATATATGCCCACCATTCCCGTTACAATTGCGGTCAGGATAATTTTAACCACAGTAAAATCCTGAAGCAGCAGCTGCTGCATGATGATGTCATAGTAGCAGACCCCGCCTTTCTGCAGGAGAAATCCGAAAAGAAATCCAATGGCCAGCCCCAGAAAATATTGTATCCGCGTGTGCTTGTGAAGGGCCTTTAACATATCAGACTCCTATATAATCCGAAAATATAAGAAAAGCCACGGCAACACCTCCGAAAAAAAAGCAAAAAACAGCTATCCAGCTGCTGAGTACAAGCTGCAGTGTGCCGCTGATGCCATGGCCGCTGGTACATCCCGATCCCCAGCGTGCCCCGAAACCAACGCAGATGCCGCCGAACAGGGCCGCACCCAGACGCAGGCCGATGCTCGGACCAAAGGTGTCTTCCCACATTTGCGGCACCCATTTCCAGTTGATGTCACCGGAAAGCCATGCAGCGGTATAAGCGCCCAGGAACAGTCCGGCAACCAGCATCCATTCCCAGTCGATGGTGGGCAGGTTTTCCTGATAATAAGGCTTTTTGCGAACTTCAGGACCGCGTATTGCTGTTTCGATCATGCCCGCACTTTTGGCAAATGCCGTGGATACACCTATGGGGTGATTGGAGAGCAGAAAAGCGAGCCAGCAAAGAATACCGATTCCCATCCCGACCATGTATGGAGGCCATATCGAAGCAGACAGATAATTTGCAAGGATTTGAAGTATGTCCATAAGCGGATCAGCCCTCCTGCAGTTTGCAGCCCACGTTTTTACAGGCCCTCATCGATCCAAGGCTGTCTTCCACCCTGCTGAAGCCGTGCTGCTTCAGAATCGAAGCCGCAATAATTGCCCTTTGACCGCTGCCGCAGAAGGTGATTATCGGTTTGTCAGGATCGAGTTCATTGATCCGGTCCGGGAGCTCTCCAAGAAAAATATGCGTGGCACCTGCCAGCCGGCCCTGTCTGTATTCACTGATCTTGCGGACATCGAGCAGGGTGAGGTTTTCTTTGTTCTGCAGACGTTGTTCAATTGCAGCAGCGTGGACAGCGCCGATACGGTCATAGGGCAGACCTTCCACCTCCCAGCTGTGCATGCCGCCCTTGAGATAGCCTGACACCCGGTCATACCCTATCCGGATCAGATGCGTCACTGCAACAGGTATCTGATCGCGTGTCTCCGGAATCAAGATGATGTCAGTATCATAATCCAGCAGGTATCCGGTATAGGCCGGAATCATTTCCAGGGGCATGGCAAGGCTGCCCGGAATGAAAGCGCCGGCATAGGCCTCGGGACTGCGCAGATCCAGAAGCACTGCGCCATTGTTCTGTGCCTTTTCCACATCTTTTGCATTCATAGGTACCGGTTGCGGCAGTGAATGCAGAGGCGGTGAACCAAATTGGTTGTATTGTTCCATTTTTTTAAAATAGGGCGGCATATAATGGTGTTCATGGACCTTGAACTCGATAAAAGTTTCCCTGTCTGTTTTCTGCAGGACCGGATTGTGCAGCCGTTCATGTCCGATGGTCGAAAATTCCCTTGAGGCCATGCTGTCACCGCACACTGATCCGGCACCGTGGGCCGGATAAATAATGGTCTGATCACCCAGGGGCAGAAGTTTGTCGAAAATAGAATCATACAGGGCACCTGCCACCTCGCGGGCGTGATCCGGAAAAAAATCGGTTCTCCCCACATCGCCGATAAATAAAGCGTCGCCGGTAAAGACCGCCACCGCATCTTTGCCATAATTTTTATCAGTGACCACTATGGAAATGGATTCAAACGTGTGGCCGGGCGTTTCAAGAATTCTCAGACCCAGATCACCCACCTCAAAGGTGTCACCTTCGGAGACACTTTCTCCATAAGAAAAATCAAGGGCCCGCCCATGATGAACTGCGGCACCGCTGCGTTGGGCAAGATCTGTTGAACCGATGACATAATCTTCATTGCGATGGGTTTCAAATATCCGGGATATCCGCACCCCCTGCTGTGCGGCAATTTCAGCATATATTTCACAATCGCGCCGCGGGTCGATGACCACCGCATCAAATCCATCACCCAGAATATAGGATAAATGGGCGATGCCTTCAGATTTGATTTTTTTCAAAAACATGGTTGCTCCTCTTTTTCAGTGTTTCATTATTAGTTTTTAAAAGATAACAGCATCAATTTTATGGTGAAATACAGCATTCCCCCCATTTTCAGACAGTAAAGGCTGTAGAAACAGATATGCCAGTCTTGAAAGCACAGCGGTTTTCCAGTTGAAAAAACTCAAACCTGTATAATAATTACAGTTAAGGAAAAACCTTAAAACAAGACAAACAATGGGACTTGTGAAAGGGGTTTTAATGGAAGATGTATCTGCAATATATCAATATGCAAAAATACCCTCCTGGAACCGGCCCAATGGCAATACCAGGCAGAGAAAAGTGCGCAGAACAAGGTCCAACAGGCGATCGGGCGGTAAATTTTATGCCCTGACCAGGCTTACCGGTGATACCCATCAAACCCTTATAGAGAAGAATTCTCCTTTGCGGCTTTGCGTGTATGGCAGCGAAGATGATCTCTATCTGGATGTCATCTCCATGGATAAAAACAAGAAGATCAATAAAAGTTTTACACGGCCCATAACCAATGGGAGTTTAAACGGGCTTGTAAAAAGTATTCACAATCAGATGGGGCTTGTAATCGATTACACTGTATAGATGGGCAATGGCATATGATTGGGACACTGCAAAAATTCAGCCCAGCATCACGGTATTACATCCACATTTTTTCTTGACTTTTTTCTGAAACTCTTTCATATCATTATTCGAATGGTGTTCGAATAATGAATTTCATTTGTATAATAAGCCGGGCAAACCAGGAATACGGGCATGGGAACCAAAGAAAGACGGGCAGGTGAAAAGCAGGCCAGACTGGATCAGATCCTTGCCGGAGCAAGACAGATGCTGTTTTCCCACGGCATCGACAACATCTCCATATCCGGTATCGCAAAAAAAGCGGAACTGGGGGTGGGCACCATCTATTTTTATTTTCAAAGCAAAGAAGAGATTTTCGCAGCCCTCCAGGAAGAAGGACTGTCCCTTTTGTACCGCACCATTCAACAGATTCACTGCCGGCCGGTTTCCAGTGACAGAAAGCTGACACTGATCGGTCAGGCATTTTACACATTCTGCCACGACCACAAAGACTATTATGACGTGATCAACTATTTTCTGGCTTCTTCCAAAATATTTTTCACTCCGGACCTGAAAAACCAGGTCGACATGTCCGGTGGCAAAATCCTGGACCTGATTCAAAAAGTCATTGAACAGGGCATGGCCGACCACACCTTTGCAAAAACCGATGCCGGGAAATATGCGGTTTATTTCTTTGCGGCCCTCCATGGGGTGATGCATCTCAAGAAACTGGAAAACACCGCTTTGGCAAAACAAGATCACCAACAAATCTATATATTCAGCCTGAAACAGCTTGTGGCGGGCTTGAAAGGAGGAAAACTGTGTTCACAGACCTGAAGGAC
>JAABRW010000347.1 GCA_011390695.1 Desulfotignum sp. | reverse complement strand
TTTATAACGGACTCTTTGCTTGGTGCCTTTTCAAATGATCTGGCCATTGATCTGGGAACAGCCAATACACTGGTGTATGTCAAAGGAAAAGGGATTGTGTTGAGTGAACCTTCAGTGGTGGCTGTCAGGACCGATCCCCGTTCCAGAAACAAGGTTCTGGCTGTTGGAATGGAGGCAAAGCGGATGCTGGGCAGAACGCCCGGCAATATTGTGGCCATCCGGCCCATGCGAGACGGGGTGATTGCCGATTTTGAAGTGACTGAAGCCATGCTCAAGCATTTTATCCGTAAAGTTCATAATAACAGAAAAACCCTGGTCCGGCCCAGGATCATCATTGCTGTGCCTTCCGGTATCACCCAGGTGGAAAAACGGGCGGTGCGGGAATCTGCAGAATCCGCCGGTGCCAGGGAAGTCTTTCTTATTGAAGAACCAATGGCAGCGGCTATTGGCGCAGGGCTTCCCATTACCGAACCTACCTGCAACATGGTGGTGGATATCGGAGGCGGCACCACAGAAGTGGCGGTCATTTCCCTTGCCGGTATCGTATATACCCGTTCTTTGCGGGTGGCCGGTGATAAAATGGATGCTTCCATCAGCCAGCATATCAAGCGCAAATATAACCTGCTCATTGGTGAACGGACTGCTGAAATGATAAAAACCACCATTGGAAACGCATACCCTGATCCGGAAAACCTGGAGACCATAGAAGTCAAGGGGCGGGATCTGGTATCGGGCATTCCCAAGATTCTGGCCATTGATTCTGAAGAAGTACGGGTAGCCATATCTGAACAGATCGAAGCCATCGTGGAAACTGTCCGCATGGCTCTGGAACAGACCCCGCCGGAACTGGCAGCTGATATCGTGGATTCGGGCATTGTCCTGACCGGTGGGGGCGCACTTTTGAAAAACCTGGACAAGCTGCTCAAAGAAAAAAGCGGACTTCCCATTGTGGTAACTGATGACCCGCTGTCCACGGTGGCTCTCGGATGCGGCAGGGCCCTGGACAGCATAGATATTCTTACAGAAGTGGCCATCGACTGATTACATGTTTTCACGCAGAATGCTTATCATTATCGGCGTGGCATTGTTTGTTGCCATTAACTTGATTGTCATCACCATGACCAGCCGCCAGACCCTGCCGGTGAGCGGTCCGGAAAAATTTTTTATTACCCTGACAGCGCCTTTTCAACTCCTTGTTCAAAAAAGCATTTCTTTTACCACGGGCATCTGGCAGACCTATTTTGCCACCGTGCAGGCGGTAAAGGAAAATATTGTATTGAAAAAGCAACTGGCTTTGGCACAGCAGATCAAAAACCGGAATCAGGAACTGGCAAAAGAAAATGCCCGGCTTAAAAAATTTGTTGATTTTACTGCTTCCGTACCAGACACCTATGTGGCGGCCCGGGTTATCGGACGTGATCCCTCACCCTGGTTTAAAACCATCATGATCGACAAAGGCAGTGCCCACGGTTTGGAAAAAACCGCCCCGGTAATTGTATCAGAGGGTATTGTGGGACAGATCGTTACCGTTTCTTCCAATTTCTCCAGGGTGCTGCTCATAACCGACCGCAATTCCGCTGTGGATGCACTGGTCCAGAATACCCGGGCCAGGGGCATGGTAAAGGGCGGCCATGATGACACCTGTGTTTTTGTATATGCCCTGCGCAAAGACGATATTCAACCCGGTGAGACGATCGTGTCCTCAGGCCTGGATCAGGTATTTCCCAAGGGGTTGAAAATAGGACGGATACTGGATGTCAAAAAAGAGCATTCCCAGCTGTTTCAAGATATCATTATTCAGACAAGTGTGGATTTTGATACATTGGAAGAGGTGCTGGTGTATAAAAAATGAACGCGCTGTTTTTTGTCATCGTCACCTTGTTTTTCATTGTTCTTCAAACCCTTGTATCCCCGTGTTTTTCATGGTTTGTCCATAGTTTTGATCTGACCATCATCCTGGTATTGTTTTTAAGTTTGCATTTTTCTCATTATGCGGTGCTGGCGGCCATAGTCTTTATCGGCGGCATCATGGACAGTCTTTCAGGGGCGCCGTTTTTTCTTTATGTGTTTTCCTATGTCTGGATTTATGTGATGGTCCAGCTTGTCAAACAATTTGTTTTCCAGACCAGCGGCCTGTTTGTTCTGGTTATCAGCATGGTATCGGTTATGATCCAGCAGGGGCTGGGGGTATTTGCCGTTTTCATCCAGCAGGGCCAGACAGCTGTCTTTCAGATGGATTTTTCCCAGATGGTCAGGCATGTGGTATATGGGACTGTATTGGTTCCTTTCGGGGTCTGGCTGCTTTCCATATTTTATCAGAACTGGGATTACATGGTCCGCATGCAGCAAAAAAAATGGGAAAAAAAGGTAAAAAGTTAACATGTATGAGTTGAATAAAAACGCAGACAGGGACTGGATTAAACAGCGGATAATGGCTGCCGGCCTGTGTATTCTGATTGTTTTTGTTCTGTTGTTCCTGCGGCTGGTGTTTCTTCAACTCATCAAGGGAGAAGAATACCGCCGCCTGTCTGAAACCAATTGTGTGCGGCTTAAAAGCATAAAGCAATCCCGGGGATTGATTTATGACAGAAACAAAAAGCTGCTGGTGGACAACCGGCCGTCATTTGATCTGGTGATGGTCCTGGAAGATGCCGTCTCTGTGCCGGATACGGTCTCTTTTTTGTCCTCTTTGATCCATGAGCCATATGCAGATCTTATGGACAATATTCAGAAAGCCGGAAACACTGCCTTTTATAAACCGGTCACCTTGAAAAAAGATATTTCCCGGGACCAGCTGGCAATTGTGGAGGCCCATAAATTCGATCTGCCCGGCATCCATATCGAAATTGAGCCCATCCGTT
>JAABRW010000346.1 GCA_011390695.1 Desulfotignum sp. | reverse complement strand
GTTATCTGCCGGGCAAATGCAGCTGCCTGTTCCCGGACGGATGCATCCATCGCTTCGGGGGTGGTGCATTTGCCTATATACAGTGTTCCGCTGTGGATGGTTTTATGGGGTTTCTGCATCCGGCCAAAGGCTGTAAAGGCTGCCTCGGCATTGTTGTCCCAGCCCCCGCCCCCGGTTACCAGAAGGGCCTGGCGCCGGCCTTCCAGTAAAGAGGCATGGTCTGGTTCATGGTAACGGGTATAAAGGCTGTAAGTCCTGTCGATAACTGCCTTGAGCTGGGCAGATACACCCCAGAAATACAACGGAGAGGCAAACACCACCAGATCGGCTGCCACCATCCGGCCCAGAATTTCCGGAACATCATCTTTCTGCACACATCCCACATCATCTGGAACCTCTTTGCATTTGGCACAGCCCATGCAGCCGTTCAGATTTTTTCCGTGAAGGTAGATACCGGTAACTTCATGGGCCTGGCGGGAGAGTTCCTCTTCCATCCAGCCAAGCACATTTGCGGTATTGCCTTTTTTCCGGGCACTACCCTGTAAGGTCAGAATCTTCATTGTCATCTCCTGTTTTTGTGGACAGGGGCGCTACCTTCCACAGTTATTTATTAAACGATTGTCTATTTTACCCAAAGATTAACAATTGTCAAATAAATAAACAGGATATACCCGGCCCGGGGGCAAATACTTTGCAGCAAAAAAACAGGTATGGCCCCGAAAATGTGTAAACCATGGTTTTTTTCATTTTTCTCATCACCCAGCTGGGATATGATGTGGAAAAATTCAAAGAATTGAACAAAACCTCCTCCTGGATCAATTTTCATCTGGGCAGGGACCACCAGAAAAAAAAATAAGACGGACAGAGGTTCCCCCGGAAGCAAGACAGTCATCCGGTGCTGTACAGAAACCACAGCGCCGGATGTTTCCCGGACAAAGATCTGTGTCTGCCGGAATAAAGGCGCACCTGAAGGAATCAATTTTAAAAGTAAAATCAAACCGTTCGGAAAACAGCTTTATGCGCAGCAGATCAAACCCCCTGCCCCCGGCATTGAAGGCATAGGGAGTTTTGGTGGTGTATTCACCTGAGACGGGCGGGGTAAAATAATTTTCAAAAATCAGATGCAGGTTTTCTCTGGTGAACCCGATGCCGTAATCTTTGATCACCAGTTCCGGATGGGTTTTGGTGCCGCTGACAATGATGTCGATCTGACCGCCGTCCGGGGTGTATTCAATGGCATTGCGGATAAGACCGGTGACAATGATATCCAGAATCTCCCCGGGAATATGCACGGGCAGGTCGGAATCCAGACGGGTGTTTATGGCACACCGGCGAAAAGCAATATCCGGTGCAATTTTTTTCAGGTGCTGTGTAATATAGTTGTCCAGAAAAATGGTCTGGTTTTCCAGCCGGGCCGGGCCGAAAAGGGTTTCAATGGCCTTATGCACCGCATCCAGGACAGCGGTGTTTTGGGTGTGGCTTTCCGCCAGCAGCACAAACTGGTCTTTGCAGGCAGCGAACAGCCTGCTCAGAATATGGTAGGCGGCAAATTCTTTTTTTTTCAGCAGGTCTTCCACTTCATACTGGATGTCCAGGATCCTGGCAAGATTTCTTCTGCCCCGGGAAACGATCTTTTCCATGTGGGCATCATGTATGCCCCTGGCCGCCAGCTTTTTGGACAAAAGTTTCATGGCGGCATCCACCACAGACACCGGGGTTTTCAATTCATGGGCCAGATGGTTGATGACCTTGTCCTTTGCCTGGTTCAAAACTTTCAGATCTGCATAGGACTGCTCCAGTTCCTCATGGATCCGGGTATTTTCAATGGGCAGGGCCACCGTGCTGGCCACCATCATCAACTGGTCGGTGTCAGTGTTATCAAAGTGCCCCTGGAGTTTGTTCACCACCGACACCACCCCGATGACCCGATCTTTGAGCTTGATGGGAACGGACAGCATATTTTCTGCCACCAGATCGGTTTCCTCATCCACCCGTCTCAGATAAAAATCGCATTGTGAAATATCCGGAATCAGCAATGGGCGGCCGGTCTTGTAGACATGGCCGGACACCCCCTGCTCGGCGGAAAACCGTATTTTATTGAACTTGCTGCCGGATGCTGCATCCTTGAATTTCGCAGAAAAAAAATACAATTCATCTGCTTTCTCATCCGCCAGAAGGATGAACGCGCCTTCCACCGAAACCAGTTTCTGGATTTCCGCAGTAATGATGGCCACCAGATCTCCCAGCTTATGATAGGTATGCAGGGCATTGGAAATCCTGAACATGGTCTGGTTGGTTTTTGCCATGCGTTTTTCAGCGGTCACATCCCGCAGGATCAACACCTGTCCCATGGGGTTGTCATGTTCATCATACAAAATGGAACCGTTGATCATGATATCAAGAATCCGGCCGTCCTTTGTATACCGCTGGGTTTCAAAATCAAGCACTGTACGGTTTGAATACAACTGCCTCATTCCCTGCTTTGCCTGGCCAAGCAGGTGGGGCGGAATAAAATTGATGTTTTTGCCTTTTATTTCAGCGAGAGTCCAGCCGAAAACCCTTTCAAATGCCGGATTGACATATTCCACGGTATTGTCCAGCGAAAAGGCGAAAACCGGATCAGCCAGAAATTTGAGCAATGTGTTCAGGCGCTTCCGGGCCAGGCGGCTTTCCTTGTAGAGTCTGCCGTATTCATCAGGTTTTCTGCCGGATTTTTCACTGGAAGATGACATGTTGTCCTGCATCCGTTTGCCTGGGTTGCATCAATTGCCAGCAGTGCTCTAAACGTACTAAATGTTGTGAATACCGGATCCTCAAAAGATTATCTACCATGTTCAGTTGGGAAAGTAAATCAATAACCCGGC
>JAABRW010000345.1 GCA_011390695.1 Desulfotignum sp. | reverse complement strand
ACATAGGTGTGATTTCTGGCCCATACATTTTCAATGGTGGATTCCATGACAGTAAAAATCAACTGCCCCTCCTGCAGATGCCAGGTTCCCTCTGCATCGCCTTTGCTGGAAACGATTTTGGATGTCACATCAGCAATGCGCACAGAAGATTGCCAGATTCCCTTGGGATTGATTATCAGCAGGATATAGGCCCGGTTCCGAAGCTGGGTCCAGTTGCCAAGCACCATTTCTTTGTCTGATGCATCTTTACCGCCGCAACCGGCCATATAAAACAACATTCCGGCCAAAAAGAAGGCGGCCAGCCTTTTCCACACGTATCGCCCCATCAGAGAAACCCAACCATCACCAAATTTTTGCAGATATTCATTAATCAAGGCTATCATGAAGCCTGGAACGGGTCAATAAAGCACATCTGAAAAATTTCATCTTAGGCCCCGTATACGCAAAAAGGCGCCCCGATGAATCCAAGGGCACCTTTTTTAAAAAATCAGTACTGGCAATCAGTCTCCGCAGGAGCCACCGGAACCGCAGCTGCCACAGCCAGATGCTCCCAGGTCCATATTGGAATCCAGGTGAAAACCCATACCTGTAAAATCTACCTTAATACGTTCAGCCTGTTTCATGAAATCTTTGTCCACAACAAATCTGTGTCCATTCACATCATAGGTATCATCCGAGTCTTTAGGCTCATCCAGAGCCATGGCAAGAGATGGTCCCCCTCAGCCGCCGGAATTGAGAAAGATCCGGATAGGAGTAGGTTCCTTTCCCTGGAAATACTCATCAATCTGCGTTTTGGCAGAATCTGTCAGTTCAATCATTTGTAAACTCTCCTTATGGTTTATTCGATTCAGGAAAAATCTGCCTGAATACTTTCATTTTAACCACGGCCTTTGTGCATGTCAATGTCACGGGATCTGTTTTTCCCATAATTTTGCAAAATTAAAGGATGTAATGCATTGCCAACCAGCCATGATTTATTATAGCATATCTGTATGCAATTATCTGTACCTTTTATATCGGACACTGCTTATGCAGAAAGCCTGGCACAAAAAAAAGCCGATCTGGCATCTGTGTATTTTGGTCTTCCTTCCAGACCGGCTGCAGATGCCCGGGTGCAATGCAGAACAGGGGATTCTTTTTCATTCACAAAAATTCTGGGCCGGGTGGCCGGTATTAAAGCATATTGCCTGCTGAATTCCCGGTTTATCCGCCCGGATCTGTATCTGGATGATATTTTTTTAAACCAGACCCTGGATACCATCCAAAAACTGGACGAGACTATCGGTATCCAGGGTATTGTTTTTTCGGACCTCTATTTTCTAAATGCCCTTTCCGGAACCGGCCATGAACTGGTTCCGAAACTGGAGGCTGTCCCCGGCATCAACATGATGATCGACACTGCACCCAAAGCTTTTTTTCTTCTGGATGCCATTGAGAAAACCCGGTTCAGGCTGCCGGGAAAACTGGTCCTGGACCGGTCTTTGAACCGGGATTTTCACTGCCTTGAAAAAACGGTCCAGGGCATCAGACAGGCGTATCCCCGAATGGGCATTGAACTGATGGCCAATGAAGGCTGCCTGCTTCATTGTCCTTTTAAACTCACCCATGATTCCCAGATCTCCCTGTCCAACACAGGCCTGGTCCAGGAGCAGACCCACCGGATCAGCCGTACCCTCGGGTGTCACCACACTTTTTTTCACCATCCCCACCTGTTTTTAAGCGTGCCCTTTATCCGGCCCGAAGACATCACCGCCTATGCCGGTCTTGCCGACACCATCAAGATCAGCGGCAGAACCCTGGGACCGAATTTTCTGTGCAAAGCAATTGATGCCTATATCCGAAGATCTTTTGACGGCAATCTGCTGGAACTTATGGATGCCACCCGTTTTCTGGCTGACTTTTATTATATTGACAACAAAAAACTGGATCCGGATTTTTTAAATACCCTTGCAAATTGTGACAAATTTTGCAAAACATGCGGGATATGCCAGGATCTGTTCATGCATACAGCCCGAAAAAAGACCATAACCTTAAAGCCATACAAGGACATGCAATGAAAATACTTGTCACCGGTGGTGCCGGATATATCGGCAGCCATACCTGCGTGGAACTGTTACAGGAAGGATATGATGTGGCAGTGCTGGACAATTTGTGCAACAGCTCAAAGGAATCCCTGCACCGGGTGGAAAAGATCACTGGAAAATCTCTGGACTTTTTCCAGGCAGATCTGCTGGACAAAGAAGCGGTAACCCGAATTCTTTCCCAATACCGTGCTGATGCAGTAATCCATTTTGCCGGCCTCAAGGCTGTGGGTGAATCCGTGACCATGCCATTGACCTATTTTCACAACAACATCACAGGGACCCTCAACCTGTTGTCTGTAATGGCACAGACAGGCCCGAAAAATATTGTATTTTCATCTTCTGCAACCGTATATGGGGAGCCTGCAAGCCTTCCCATTACAGAGGATTTTCCTTTGTCTGCCACAAACCCCTACGGCAGAACCAAACTGATGATTGAAGAAATTCTTACGGATCTTTTTCAATCAGACCCGGAATGGAATATTGCCCTGCTGCGGTATTTCAACCCGGTGGGGGCACATGCCAGCGGCCTGATCGGGGAAGATCCCCAGGGCATTCCCAACAACCTGGTGCCCTATATATCCCGGGTGGCCATAGGATCTCTGGACCGGCTCCAGGTGTTTGGCAATGATTATGACACCCCGGACGGAACAGGGGTCCGGGACTTCATCCATGTGACCGACCTGGCATGCGGGCATATCAAAACCCTTCCAAAACTTTTCTCCAATCCCGGGATCGTTACCTACAATCTGGGAACAGGCAGGGGGTTTTCCGTACTTGAAATGGTAAAAGGATT
>JAABRW010000344.1 GCA_011390695.1 Desulfotignum sp. | reverse complement strand
GTTTTTGTCTTCCAGGTACCGCAGAATTCTGCCCGGACCATCCACAAACCGCCCGTAAACCTGGATTTCATCATAGATGGACGGCGGAACAAACGGCTGCAGCGGTTTTTTATCCCCTGTTTTCCAGAAAATCATCACCTGCTGGATAAAATCCACAATACGGCCGGAACTTTCCACATGGCACTGCTTGCGCAGAAAATGGATGAGCCGGTCCCGGCGGTGGCAGGATTCATCCAGCTGGGTGGAGATATCCCGGAGCTGGCCTTCGGCACCGATTTCATTGAAAAAGGCAGGCAGCAGCCGGGCCAGCTGTTTGACCAGGTTATACACCTTTTTGATGTCAGCATTGAGAAACCGGGTAATATCCCGGGCAAACAGATCTGTATCCCGGATAAACACCCCGCCGATGGACAAAGAAATAATCAGGGCCGACAGCAGGCGTTTGGATTTTTTGGGCTGCTGGCTGATAAGGCTTAAAAACACCCGGATATTTTTCACATGTGCGGTATTGCCCTTGATCTGCCAGTCTTCTCCTGTACCCTGGATCATGGGAAACTGAAATCCATGGTTCACGGCCCGGTCAATAAAATGGTTGATCAACTCCACTTTACCGGTTTTGTAAACCGCCTCTCCGATTTTGTGAATACAGTCCAGAACAGTTTCCGGGTACCGTCCCCTATGTTCTTTGAACAAAGAAAAGGTCTGGTTGACTATGGGGATATCTTTTTTAAAATCCTCATCTCCGATAAGAAAGGTCAGGGTCTGGTTGATATCGTGAAGGCACTCTTTATGGATCATGGAAAGCCCGGGCACATGGATGGCATAAAACAAAAAAGTCAGCTTCAGGTGCCTGCCATAGGTTTCATCGGTGCAATGGCGTAAGATCTGCCGGCCCATGGTTTTAAAAATATTGATAAAATCCTGAAACCCGGTCAACCGGATCAACTCTGCTGTCAGATCAATGGAAAAAAGATCCTGACTGCTGCACAGGATTTCCAGGTGTTGATTCCAGGCGGCTACCCTGGCATGGGAAATCTGGTAAAACACCTGTTCAAGTTCAGAATTGAGGCGCCATTCGTCAATATTTTCCTGCATCCAGGTGACAGGATCATCCTGATTCAGCCAATAGGCAAAAGCGGTTTTGTAAAACCGTATGAGCAGGCGGTTGATGCTGCCCGCAAATACGTTGTTCTCAGCAAAAAAACCATGGGCCGGTGTCTGATCCAGCAGCAGCCTGGCCAGTTTATCGGGTTGGTAATAGGATGTAACAAAAAAAAAGAATGCCTTGTCTTCATACTTGTAAATCCGGGTGACAACCTTTTGCATAACATCAAAAAATTCTGTAAACCGGTCATCTGATTCTTTGGCTATATGGTGGAGCAGCAGCATGAGATTATCTGAAGCTACAGACTGAACGTGTCTTTCAGGGCTGTCTTCAAAGGCTGACAAAAAAATATCTGAAAAAAGAACCAGGGCGGCCCCACCTTTTTCATGGGATTTGTACAGATAAAAATAATGAAGGGAAAAATGCCGGGCTTCATTGACGATAAATTGCCAGTTTCGATAGGGATGGGAGAGCTCTTTGAGGAAAATCTCCATCCTGTTTAAAATTCCCACATACCCGTCAAATATTTCCAGAAGCACCTGATATTTCAAATCAATGGAGACTTCAACCCGGGTATCGGAGAGATTTACCTCAAGGGCTTTTGATTTCACGAAATAACCTCATGGTAAAGAAAAGTGTCATTCATACTAACCTTTTCTTTGTATACCAATCCAGTCTGGTTTTTTCAACTCAAGAATTGGGCATGGTACAAACCATTTGGTTGATTCTTGCCGGTTTTTCTTATATGATTCCAAAAATCATGTAAGATAAAAAGATCAACCAGAAGTTTTTCCATTAATACAATTACCATAAATTAAGGAGTTTGTTCATGAATGATGCATCGCAATTTACACTTTACAGTGGCGGTCATCGGGGCGCGGAAGCTGAATTCGGCAGACTGGCTGAGCAGTATGGCATAAAAGAGGTCAATTTCTCCTTTGAAGGCCATAAGCCGGACCGCCAGGCCGGTATCCGGGTGCTCACCCCGGAAGAATTAAAAAAAGGAGATATCAGCATGGATATCGTTTCCACCCGCATGGGACGCTCCTTTTCCAAGGCCGATAAAATCCGCAAGGTTATCCAGTCTATTTTCCATATGGTCAACAATGGGTACCAGATTTTTGTGGTGGGATGGATCCTGCCGGACAAGACTGTCAAAGGCGGCACCGGCTGGGGGGTTGAGCTTGGAAAATTGTTCAACCGTCCCCTGTTTGTATATGAACAGGATCGTAATGACTGGTTTTCCTGGGTGGACAACGAATGGCAGAAGGTCACCCCGGTCATCACCCATAAAAATTTTTCCGGTACCGGTACCCGGAACCTGACGGATGATGCCAGAGAAGCCATGGCAGATCTGTTTGAACGCTCCTTTTAATTTATTGTTCAGCCATCCATGATTCAAAATCCAGGGACAGTTTGGGGGGATCAGACTGCCCCTGATCCTGATGCCTGTCTTCCTTTTTTGGGTTCTGCATCAGGGCCAGGCCCGGCAGACCCGGTGCTTTTTCGGCAGATGCCCTGCCAGAAAGGTTATCCAGCAGGATCTGCTTGATGGATGCCACCTCTTCCAGAAGATACGTCATGCGGGCCTCGATGGTGGACAATCGCTGTTCAATCTGGTCTGTCCGGGGCTTTTTTTCAGGTTCTTTTTCCCTGCCGCTGCCCATCAGCTCCAGGCACTGGTCCCAGAATATTTCCATGGGAAGATCACCGGCACCCCCATCCTTTATCTTCATGGCCAGAGACCGGATACAGCGTGATGCGGCAGACCCGGGAAAAAGCATGGTGAAAGGAACCTGGGATACCAC
>JAABRW010000343.1 GCA_011390695.1 Desulfotignum sp. | reverse complement strand
CTTTGCGGCCCTGGCACCGGCCCAGCCCCGGATCAGTGTCCGGGACAGCCGGGATGTCAGTCAAAGCCTCTCCCGTGTCACCGGCCATTTCACCGGATACATGGCCCTGGTTTCCCTGGTGGCACTGTTTCTGGCCGGTATTGCCGCTGCCTACCTGTTCCGGGGCTTTTTAGGGGGGAAACACAAAGAAATTGCCGTGCTCATGAGCCTGGGGGCCAGCCGGTCCGGGGTGTATCTGTATCTGTTTACCCAATTGATTTTTCTGGGCATCTTGGCGGCAGTCATTGCCATTGCCTTGTCCTGGCTGCTGCTGCCGGTGTTCCCGGTGCTGCTCAAAGACCTGGTTCCCGAGGGAATCCATATGGGAATGGCGCCGATGACATGGGTGATGGCCCTGGGGCTGGGGGGACTTGGCAGCATTGTGTTCTGCCTGCCTGTGCTGGTGAGAATCCTGTCAATCAAACCCCTGGTCCTGCTCCGGGGGCCACTGGCTGCACCGGGTGTGAATGGGTGGTGGCAGGCGGCCTCCTTTGTGCCCGGGATCGCCTGGTTCTGCCTGGGGGCGGTGCTGGTGGCAGGGGCTGTTACCACCGGGATCATTTTCACCGCTGGATTTGCCCTGGCATTTCTGGTGTTTGCCGGGGCAGGGTGGCTGGGCGCAATATGGTGCCGGCATTTGGCCAGAACCCGTAACCTGGTGCGCAAAATGGCGTTTTTGAACCTGCACCGCAATATCTGGTCCTCTCTGGCTTGTTTTGTCACCATTGCCATGGGGGTATTTTTGATCTGCCTGATCCCCCAGGTGCAAAAGGGGTTACAGACAGAGATCCAGCGGCCGGAAGGATTGAAAATACCGGTTTTTTTTCTTATGGATATCCAGGAAAACCAGACCCGGGACCTGGAAGCGTTCATGGAAGCACAGCCCGGGGTCCTGGAAAATCTGTCCCCCATGGTCAGGGGCAGAATTCTCACCGTTAACGGCACCCCCTTTCACACCCGTGAAAACAATCGGGAAGCGCAGGGACGGCCCCGGCGCATGGAGCATAATTTTTCCTTCCGCAGGGACCTGGATCCGTCTGAGACCATTGTTCAGGGAGATCCTTTGTCCCGAAATCCCTGGAATTTCGGATCTGAAACACCGTTTGAGATTTCCGTGGCCCAGTCTTTTGCCAAAGACCATAACCTGGCCATCAATGATGTGATGGCATTTGATATTCAGGGCATGGTGCTGGAAGGTCGGATCAAGAACATCCGCAAAGTGCGGTGGAACAGTTTTCAGCCCAATTTCTTTTTGCTGTTCCAGCAGGGGGTGCTGGACGATGCCCCCAAAACCTGGCTGGGAGCGGTGTCTCAGGTGCCCCCGGACCTGCGGCAGGCCCTGAAGAAAAACATTGTGGAAACCTTTCCCAATATTTCCATCATCGATGTCACCCAGATGATCACCACATTGACCTTTATTGCAGACCGGTTGTCCGTGTCTGTGCGGTTCATGGCCTGGCTGGCCATTGCAGCCGGCCTTGTGTCTATTTTTTCCATTGCCCGGCACCAGGCACGAAGCCAGGCAGTCCAGACCAACCTGCTCAAGGTGCTGGGGGCAGGATTTGCGGATATCAAACGGATTTCCCTTTTGGAATTCGGCAGTCTGGGTTTTGCCGCCGCCTTTGTTGCCGTGCTGCTGAGCATCGGGTTTTCCCGGGCCGTGTCCTGGTATTTCTTTGACAGCCTGTGGCAGCTGGACCTGTTGTATCTTACGGGCATCCTGGTGCTGACCACCCTGATCTGCATGGCAACGGCAGTGGCGGCCGCAGGGAAAATTTTAAAGACCCGGCCCATGATGCTGCTCAAGAAAACATGATCACACCGATTTTTTCAGATGCGGTCTTGGCTAAGGTGTGATACGGTCACGGACCGAACATGTGACATAAAAAGGAGCTATGCCCATGAGGCGCAAGGAAAAACAGATCATCAAGACAGCAGATATTGAACAGATACTGAAACAGGCACAGGTGTGCCGCCTGGGTTTTGTGGACAATAATGTGCCCTATATCGTTCCCATGAACTATGGGTATCAGGATCAGGCCCTGTATTTTCACAGTGCCCCCGCGGGCCGGAAAATTGATCTGATCCGGGCCAATCCCCTGGTGTGTTTTGAGGTGGATGAACTGGTGAAAATGAATAAAGCAGCCAGAGCCTGTGACTGGGGCGTGTCGTTCAAAAGCGTCATCGGCACCGGCACTGCCCGGATACTGGAAACCCCGGCAGAAAAGAAAGCCGGCCTGGATATCATCATGGCCCAATATTCGGACCGGTCATTTACCTATCCGGACGAAATGCTGGAAAAAACCGCTGTGATAAATGTGATTGTCCAGGAGATGACCGGCAAGCAGGGGTGATACTCCTCCTTGTGAGGGGCAACATGGATTTTTCGATCCATGATAGACATTACGGGTCTGCACAGAAGATTCAAGTCTCCCAGTCATCGAGCCGGAGACCGGAAATCCGGTTGAATTCCCGGGCGCTGAAGCGGTTCCCCCTCCCATGAACCCACCAGATCAAAATAATGATCCGGCCATTTTCCACTGGCCTCCTTTTTTACAAGAAGGGCCAGGTATTTCGATGTGGAAAGACGTGCTTTCTTTGCCTTTTGCCTGAACAGATCTGCAATGTCGTCCGGGACATAACAATGGAGCTGGGCCATAAATTCCTCCAAATGTATGTGGTATATTTATCATGTGATTTTATAGCCTGCTTATCTGTATGTCAAACATTATCCTTACACCTGGATATTTGCCATAAGCATGCCGGGCTTTCGATCGCTCTGTGCAGCAGGCTGTCCCAGGGCCCGCCCCTGGTGGTGTCCTGTGCCCGGCCCGAGGTCTGCGGGGGCCGGTTTACATACGAACAATGAAGTGCGGCATCCCGT
>JAABRW010000342.1 GCA_011390695.1 Desulfotignum sp. | reverse complement strand
CCAACTTATCCAGGAAGATCTGAAACAGTTTTTGTGTCCGCTTGACTGGCTTTCCCCGGCCCCGGAAAAGGGAAATGCACCGGCTGACCCGGATGCATTCAGATATTTCATGGAAAACCTGTGTGCCGCGCTGGGCCGGAATCTGGAAAAGGACAGCTGAAAAAATGCTTCCCCCTTTTAATAAACAGGCACCCATATCCGTATGTATTAGTAACAGAGACATTATCGAGGAATATTGATGTATACCAGAAAAACGGCCCTGGGCCTGGCTATCCAGGCACGAACATGCCCTTTGCAGCATATTGTCAATGACCCGGCATATGCCCGGCAGAACAAAGAGCACCTGGCCATATGCGCTTTCTGCAGCACCCACCGGTCTCAAGAACTGGATGCCTGCAACAGCCTGGCCGATTCCCTGAAACAGCGCATGCCCACCCGCTCTTCCGGAGCCAGGGAACCGGCACCCGGTCAGATCTGGCAGATCGACCCGGCCCTGGCCTGCTGGCGGGATCATTTCTATTATTCCCCCCCTGCCGTGGTGATACTGCAGGGACCCGAATCCCCCGGAAATCATGTCCTGGCTGCCCAGATCTGGCATGATATCTTTCTGGCCGGTCCCGGGGACCTGGTGGTAACCCCGGAAAAAAGCCCCTGGGATCAGCCGATATTCATCGAAACCTGGAACATCTACACCCTGGCCCCACCATATCTGACCCATTACCTGGGCCGCATCACCCCCGCCGAAACAGCCGATATTCTGAAAATGAACCAGGAACCGGATTATCTACCTTCCAATACCACCGCCCTCCTGCCCCTGGAGGAAAACGACCCCCGGCATTATTTCAGGAAAATGGAGATCGAAGTCGGGTACACCTTTGCCCAAAAGGCCGCCCTTGACCTGATGGCTGAACTGCCCGGCAAAGGTGTGACCACCCTGATGGGACAGATACAGCACCTGGTTCCCGGGGCCACATTTTCCTGGACCCCGGGCAGCGTGGAAGAGTGCCTTGCCCTCATGGAATTTCCGCCTGACTCCCTTGCCATGGCAGCTGCGGACCAGGACTATCAAAAGATTGTGGCCACCCATTTTCATCTGACACCGGATCCTGACAAAAACTTTGTCACCCGCATCACCCCGTTTTACTGCGTAATCTACAACGAAAGCAACACCTCCGACTATACCGCATCCGGCACCCTGTCCGACCTGCACTTTGACCTGGCAAAAACCCGGTTTTCCTGCTACCTGGCGGACAACACTACCCAGACCCTTGAAAAAGGCACCATCCGCATCGACCCGGAAACCCATACATTTTCCGCCTCTTTTCCCCGGCCCAAAACCCCTTCTGAATCCCTGTGCATCCTGGCTGATGAAAACCGGGGAACCGCGCCCTGACATATGGCCGGCGACCATTTTCCCTATATTCTCGGAACCATCCGTATTTTCATGGACAATCCGGATGATGGAGGACAGACACATCTCACAGAAATCCTGATGCGGCCCCCGCCATCAAGCCTCCTGTTCCGGGTCACGGAACCATCCTTTGAACGGCAGTTCACGGATATTTCCTCTCTTTTGTCCAGCCGGCCCGACCTGCACTCTTTGTTTCACCTGTATCTTATCACCGCCCTGGTGCAAACCCCTGAACCTGTTTTCCGCAAAACCCGGCATTTTCTGTCAACCCGCCTGGACTTCACGGGGCTGCTGGGATTTGACCCCCCGCCGGAAAACCCCGTCCCCTGGTGCAGCGTGCCGGTGGTGGTGACCGAATCGGGCCGTGCCCATATCCGTTATTTTATCATGGGAAAAGTGATATCCCCTGCCCATGAAAACATAATGCCGGCATGGGCGATGCCCCTGCTGGATCCGGCATCCCTGGAGGCTGTCCGATCAGCGGCCACTGCAGCACGGACCCTGTTTTCCAGGACCGCCCCGGCCCGGCTGTTCTGTTACCCTTTGACCCAACCGGCCCCCCTGGGAAACAGGCACCATCCCGTAAGGTTCCAGGGAAAATCTCTGGGCCTGCCCCTGGCTTTGGGATTTGCAGCACTGCTGCATGGACACACCCCGCCCGGAAACCTTGCTGCCACAGGGCAAATCACAGACCAGGGCAATATCCTGCCTGTGGCCCAGCTGGATCTGAAAAAATCCGGTCTTGAAAAAACCCCTTTCAAGGCATTGATACACCCGGCAAACGGCACCGGCTTTACCCCGTCCACCCCCCTCACCTGCCTGCCGGTGTCCACCCTGAATCAGGCATATGCCCTGTTTTCACTCTATTCCCCTGATGCAACGGAAAACCTGATGCTGTTGTCCGCCTGTATGAATGACCCGGAGGTGCTGGCAAAGAATATCGGCAACCTGCCCTGTGCCTGGCTTGAGTGGATCACCCGGCACCGTCTCATCCAGCCCGCATTGAAAACCCTGCACACAGCCCCGCATCTGTTTACCGCCTGTACCCGTACCTTTGAAAACAAGACCAAAGCCTTTGACATCGACCATGCCCGTGCCATCCAGGCCCTGGTTCCGGAACAGGCTATTGACCGGCTCTGCCCCACTGCAACCATGCCTGCCTTCAGGTGGTGTACAGCGAGCCTGGCTCTGGCAAACCATTGCGGTAACACAGTAGAAGCCCGCCAATGGGAGCAAAAGGGCCTGGGCCTTGCTGAATCTATTCTACAGGCAGACCTGAATCTGCTCACGGATTTTTACAACCATGCCCTGGTGGCCCGGCACAACCAGTATCTCATTTCCCCGGACCTGCCCCCTTTTCTAGCAGAACTGCTGGCCATACGGGAAGAGCAATACCTTCCACAATGCACCTTCGGCTGCCCTACTGAACCGGTGTTGGGTCGCCTCTACGGTACCCTGTTGCAGCATTTTGCCTTCTGCGGCCCGGAATACCTGGACCGGACACAAACCTTTTTTC
>JAABRW010000341.1 GCA_011390695.1 Desulfotignum sp. | reverse complement strand
GTCTTGAAGCCTCAACGCTTTTCCAGGAAATTGATCTCAAACAAACCAGAATCAAAAAATTTGACGAAGGGACCAGCTTGAAAGCGTTTGAACTGAAATGTTTGAAACGGTCTGCCGCCCCTGAAACTTCTGCAAAGGGTAAATAATGGCTGAAGAAATAAAAAACAGCAGAACACATAAGATAAAAAAGCAGATTGCAGCAGGTTTTGAACGTGTGGGTAAGTTGACCCGGCTTCAGCGTTTTCTTATCTGCCTTCTCACCGTTGCCTTAATAGGGGGCACCTATTATTATTTCATTTTTATGCCCGAACATAAAAAATTGCAGCAGGTTACAAAAATATTAGAAACCCAGTCCAAAAAACTGCAAGTGGTTAAACGGCAGGCCAGTGATCTGAAAAAATGGGAAACAAAAATGCAGGAAGTGGAACAGGAATTTTACGTTGCCACAAGGGCCCTGCCTGATAAAAAAGAACTGCCGACCCTTTTGACAGAAGTATCTGTTGCCGGCAGCAATGCAGGGCTTACATTTTTGCTTTTTCAGCCGAATCCAGCCGTCAACAAAGAATTTTATATGGAAATCCCTTTGTCCATGAAAGTTGAAGGCACGTATCTCCAGATGGCAGATTTCTTTTTTCAGGTCTCCAGATTGAACAGGATTGTCAATATAAATAAAATCTCCATGAAAAAGAACAAAACCCTCTCAGGTATAATAGATATGAGCTGCAATGCTGTGACCTATATGTTTGTGGAAGAGGCCGCCCAGGAGTCAAAACCAGACAAAAAGAAAAAGAAAGGCAGGAAAGGCTGATTTAAGAAATTATGAAAAATCAGGAAAATAAATGGATTTTACTTGTCTGTATGGTGCTTTTGCTGCTGGTGGCAGGGTGTAAGGAACCACCGGTGGAAAAATCGGAAAAACCCGCATCCCCTGTGGTTTCGAGGGCCATACCCCAGCAGCCGGTGCAAAAAGCTATAGAACCTGAAAATGCGGTATCGCCTGAAACATCTTTGCCTGCACAAAGTGGCCTTACGCCAGAAATATCCGGTAATCCTGAACCAGCTAAGGAAAAAAAATCCACAGAATCTGATAAAAAAGAGCAAAATGACCGCAAAAAAGCGTCACAACAGGTACCGGAAACAGGGATAAAACAAAACATTACCCAGACGGATGTTGTATTAGAAATCAGTGACAGCATTGGATACGTGGCCAAAAGCAGGGTAGACCCGTTTATGCCCTTAATTCAGGAGAAAAAAGAAATACCCGCCCCGGAAATCCAAAAGCCGGATAAACCCCAGCGGGTTTTAACTCCCCTGGAAAAAATGGAGTTGAGTCAGATAAAACTGGTTGCAGTAGTGATCATGGAGGACCGCAAAATAGCCATGGTTGAGGAAGCAACCGGAAAAGGTTATGAAGTGGGTATTGGCACCTACATGGGGAAAAATCAAGGAAGGGTCATTGACATCACCTTTGATACCATTGTTGTAAAAGAAATTGTAACAGACTACAAGGGCAACCAGATTGAACGTCTCCAGGAAATAAAAATTCATAAAAAAGACAGTGGGGAATAATATGTTTGTTTTTCAGTTTTACAAGATTAATTATCGGGTTCTGGCCAGTATTCTCATACTGGCTGCAGCAATGGTGACCGGATGTAATTCCCTGAAAACTGAAACCCCTGAGCCAGTGGATGCAAGTGCCCGGGAAGATCCCCGGGTCAGGCCGGCCCAAACTCTGGGCAACCAGATCCATGCCGTTGAAGTTGAATTCCTGGATAATCATATTGGTGTTCGTATTAAAGGCAAACACAAACTGGCCTATACTTCCATCAAGCAGGACTTTCCATTTGGTGTGGCCATTTATCTGCCTGAAACCGGAATCGATCCGGATTTCATATCCCCGGGCGCTGTGGAAGATCCTGTGGCATCCATCCGTACGGTGTATGCTGACCAGAAACAGACAACAGCCAAAGTTGAAATTCTGCTGAATCAGGATATTCCCTACGAAGTTAAAGAACATGGGAATGATCTGCAGGTGGTTCTGTTCACGGACCAAGCCGTGGCGGATCATCCTTCACAGGATTCAGTATCGCCAGCAGGTAAAACTGCAGACGCAGACCCCGGCCCGCAGAAACTATCCGTAAAAACCTCTGCTGTGAAAGAAACCATGGCATCAAAACCGGTTGTTTCCCGCCAGCCAGCGGTGATGACCGATATCGGGTTCAACATAACTGAATCCGGCCACGCAGACATTCAGGTGGAGACCAGTTATCCGGTGCAGTATGAAACCAT
Organism: Desulfotignum sp.; assembly: GCA_011390695.1. The sequence goes on along the minus strand of JAABRW010000341.1, from coordinate 642 downwards.
ATGGCAAAGTGAAAACAAACTGTATTTAAAACTGTTCAATACCAGGATACCTGAGCACCATCAGCGGCCGTTGCTGACAAAATATTTCAAGGCTGCTGTTGAACGGATACTGCCCGGACCGGGCACAGACAACAGCCAGGATGCGGAAATTGAAATCATGATCAGGGAAAAAGTTCCGTTTCGGGTTGTCCAGGATCAGCGCCGGATTTCACTGCGGTTTGATCCTGCCAGTATTGAACCGCCCCGGTTTAAAAAAGCGGCACAGCCTGTACACATGCTTCAGACAGATAAAAAAAAGCTGCCAGAGGATGGAGGTGCTGCATCGGGTATAAGGCCGATAGTTACAGCACTGGTTGAACAACCTTCACAACCTGAGCTGTCTTTGGTGGAGAACTGGAAGGCTGTTTTGGGTTTGGATGAACCCGAATATACCGGGGAAAAAATCAAGCTGGATTTTTATGATACAGATATAAAAAATGTTTTTCGCATACTCAGAAGTGTCAGTGGCTTGAACTTTGCGATAGATAAGGATGTACAGGGAAAAGTTACCATGACGCTGGAAAAGCCCATTCCCTGGGATCAGGTCCTGGATCTGGTTCTGAAAATGAACGGGCTGGGTAAGAAAATGGAAGGAAATGTGAT
>JAABRW010000340.1 GCA_011390695.1 Desulfotignum sp. | reverse complement strand
ACTTGTCTGTGTAAGCATAAAAGAGCAGGCAGTTGGCCACATGGGCATTGGAGATCCAGGTCTTGGACCCGTTGATCAGCCAGTGGTCGCCTTTGTCTTCGGCCGTGGACGCCATGGCCATGACATCGGAGCCCGCATCCGGCTCCGTGATGCCGAACCCGCCGATATATTCGGCCGTGCACAGTTTTTCCACATATTTTTTGCGCACCTCTTCATTGCCGTACTTGTAGATGGTGTAACCGCAGCCCAGTTCCTGCATGTTCACCTGGACCCGCAAAGAAGAGGACACCCGGGCCAGTTCTTCGGTGATGATCATGGCGGCGAGAAATCCATTGTCCATGCCTTCTCCGCCGTATTCTTCCGGAATCACGGTGCCGAAACATCCCAGGTCCCGTCCCAGGGGCCGCATGGCTTCCTCAATGGGCAGGTAATGGTTGGCATCCCATTCATCCGCATAGGGCTCGATCTGTTTTTTGGCAAAATTTCTGATCTCTTTCTGGATCATCTGAAGGTCTTTGGGTAATGTAAAATCCATGGTGTCTCCTTAAAAATTTAAATTTGTTGGGGTATGGGGTTATGATGGGTGACGGACTGGCCCATGGCCCGGGAAAAGGCCTGGGCCGCGTCCATCAATACGTTGATACAATAAGAAAAATGGGTTTTGTCCCGGGTCCGGATTTCCGGGACCGCCAGACTCAGGCTGGCTAATATCCGTTCCCGGTAATCAAATACCGGGGCGCTCACGGACCCGATGCCCGGCGTTCGCTCTCCCAGACTGACGGCATAGCCCCGGAGCACGATTTTTTTCAGCTCCGCAGCCAGTGCGTCTTTGTCCACAATGGTGTTGTCCGTCATGGGGGTCGGGGAAATACTGTCAAAATATTCCTGTTGAAACACTTCCGAGGAAAACGCCAGCAGACATTTGGCTGATGCCCCGGCATACAGGGGGGACTGGTTGCCCACGGGCATGCCTGCTTTGAGAACCCGTGTGGATTCAATGGAGTCGATGCAGATGCGCAGGTTTCCCTGAATCACGTTCAGGTAAACGGTTTCATGGGTCTGTCTTGCCAGTTCTTCCAGAAACTGCCGTCCGATGCCGGTCAGGTTGTTGGAATGGTTCAGGTTTTCCAGAAACCGGTAAAAGATATTGCCCACAAAATACTGCCGGTTCCTTGCATCCTGGCGGACAAACCCGTAGGATTTCAGAACGGTCAGAATCCGCTGGACGGTTGCCGGACTGAAACCCAGTTCACCGGACAATTCCCGGATACCCCAGCTGGCCTTGATATCCTGAAATTTAAGCATGATTTCCAACGCTTTTTCAATGGCATTGAGTTTTCTGGTTTCCGCTGGTTTTGCCGGTGCTGATTTCTGTGTCACAGGAATGATTTTATCCACTGGTTTGTTTTACAGGTTAAAACATCGTTTCATATAATGGGTTAGCTAATCAAAAAACACCCCCCTTTGTCAAGAAAAAAGTTGATTAAATTTATGATTAAAAAATTGCTTGACAAAGCAAGTGCATTCTTTCTATCTTATTAGAAATAAAACGGTGTTTTATATTGCGAAACAGGCTTGAAGAGAAAAAAATAAATGAATTTCAGGCAGTTGTAACAGGATTCAGACAAAAAGCGTTAAATGAACTTGCAACGGACTATTGAGAATTATCCGGCCGTGCATCCGGATGAAAGCGACGGAGACACGGCCGGAAAAAATTATTCGATCACCACCATCATCTGGTTGGCGGCCACTTTGTCGTCCACATTGACGTTCACTTGTTTGACCGTGCCGTCTGTGGTGGCTGCAATGGGATTTTCCATTTTCATGGCTTCCAGGACCAGCATTTCCTGGCCTTCTTCAACCGCATCACCGGGTTTGACAGATACTTCGATGATAGTTCCGGGCATGGGGGATAAAATCTCAGTGCTCATTCAGATCTCCTTTGCTTGGTTTGTCTACTTGGTTGAACAGATTATCAGCATCATTTCTGGAAAACGGCAACCGGTATTTCAGCAGGCCGGTTGCTTTCGGTTGTTTTCAATTCTATACTTAATGAAAATTTTAAAGTCAAGTGTGTATATTTGCCGGTGGATGCAGCATTCTGCAAAGCCGATACCGGTGAAAACCTAATAATAAAATTTCTTCAGGAGTCTTTTATGCGACAGTATTTTGAAAAAATGGAACCCTTTGGCAAGGAACTCAACAAAGGGCAGTTGAAAAATTCGGCAAAAAATGTCCAGCAGGTGGAAGAGGTGGAAGCCGGCATTGACGCGGAAGTTGAAAAAGTCAAAAACGCGGGCATGCCCACTGAAAAAATCAATGCCCGGGGCAGTATGACCGTGTGGCAGCGCCTGGAATACCTTGTGGATCCGGGCACCTGGCATCCGCTGCACACTATTTTCAATCCGGAAGACAATGAAGAAGGCACCACCAACGTCATTGACGGCCTGGCAAAAATTTCCGGCAAATGGGCCGTGGTGATCGGATTTGACAACAAGGTCATGGCCGGGGCCTGGCTGCCGGGCCAGCCGGAAAACATCTTTCGGGCCACCAATCTGTCCAAACGCCTGAACATTCCCCTGGTGTGGCTGGTGAACTGCTCCGGTGTGAAACTCACGGAACAGGAAAAATTCTATGCCAACCGCCGAGGGTCGGGCACCACATTCTACCGCCATGCCGAACTGGAACAGCTGGGCATTCCCGTTCTGGCCGGCATTTACGGCACCAACCCGGCCGGCGGCGGATACCAGGGCATCAGCCCCACCATTTTGTTTGCCCACAAAAACTGCAACATCGCCGTGGGCGGCGGCGGGATTTTAAGCGGCATGTCCCCCAAAGGCCATTTTGATCTGGAAGGCGCGGAACAGCTGATCAATGCCGCCAAACAATATACAAGCAAACCCCCGGGATCTGTCGAGGTCCATCACGATCACA
>JAABRW010000339.1 GCA_011390695.1 Desulfotignum sp. | reverse complement strand
GGTTACAATAGTTGGATGAATCAAAACGTTAATTCAAACCGACATTAAAACACCCTGACCGGAATATGACCGGAAAACAAAAAGGGTGCGGCTCTTTTGCAACATGCCTGACAACAGTATCGGTAGTCATAATATTCCCCTCATTTTTTATGTAGCTATTACTTGATTACTCTAAGATGATCATGTCCGGACGAAGATTGTGTCAGCGTTGTGGGCGGAACATTACTATCTTGATAAAGAGCCTGATGATTTCGTTTGTATTCACAAGCTTCATGGAAATCCCAGTATTCATCAAAATCATTGCTACTGCGTAGGGCACGCAGGCGCAGCACTGCTTCTGCACTGGTCATTCTCCATTTGGCACCGGTTATATCCATACGATCCTTCACAAGATGGCGGCACGCACCTTCAATGACCCCTGTGGCAATAGGAAAACCCAAATCAAGGTATTGATCGTAATGAAGGTAGGGGGCCTTATTTTTGAGATAAGTCGCACAGATCTCCACGGGTTCACGTTGTTTGTCGGTGAGTTTTTTCAGCGTGGCACTTCTACGCATTCCGCCTGCCATCAACCCGGCTTTACCTTCAAGTATTTTAAGTAGCCGATACTGAACCCATTCTTCAAGTTCCGGTCCGGATTTGGGATAAAAAGCCCTGCCAGCTTTCCATAGGTATTCTGTGACATGGATAATATCGACGATGATCGTGAGATCGACCCCTTGTTTTTTGGCCATACGCCTCAGAATTCGAAGTTGTTGATTTTCACCGTCTACCAAGGCAACCCAATGCTTTTCATATTTGGGGTCACGGTGGGATGCTTCTGAAAAAGCTGATTCAATGACCTGTTCGGCTGTTTTTTCAAGGCTTGCCCAGACACGCTTTTTTTTCGGGCGTGGCTTTTTTTCTTGATGGATCTTGTCTTTGTTGCCCGGGAGGAGATCCTGAGGCGTACGTTGACAAGCATCTATGGTATAAACAGCGGCCACTGTTGCCATGCGTTTAGCGTTTTTCTTTTCACCTTTAGACAGACGGGATTCCATATGGGGTTTTCGCTTTCGGGCTGCTTTTCGAGTGTGTTCCCTGAGATCCTGCTCATGCATCACCACCCCTTTACCATCTGCGGTAATCACTATAATGGGTTCAGTGGGTGCTTCATCTGTCGGGTTGCATTGCCGGGTTTCATAAAAGGCATCAAAGTCCAGAGCAGCTCGCTGTGTCAATTCTTCTGCCTGACGTTTGGAAATATTGGCACCCGTCGTTTTATGGATCGTCTCCAGAGTCTCGTCAAAAGAGCTTTTTGCCGCATTTTCAGCCACCCGTCGACGCAGTTCATGGGAATAACGTTCAGAGGGAATATTCAATTGCGCATCCAGTGGGTGTAGACTTGCCACACCCTTGTTTCCATAGCCGATACGACTTGTCGATACGGTGCCAAACACTGTTTCAATGCTTCTTTTATGGGGTCTCACATTAGGCCGCTCGATTCCATCGGCACCACAGACTGTTTGCTCACAAAGACCGGGACTAATTTTGTCGAGATGTTCCTGAAGAAGGATGCGCATCAGTTCCCGACCTTTTTTTTCAAGTTCTTGTTCCAATTCGCTGAGTTTCATTGATTGGCTCTCCTTCGAATCTAAAAAATTAACAATACCATCATAGTATTGCCGTCCCTGATCATTGGCCGGTTTATAGGAGGATTCCATGACAGACAGGGCTATCGCTGACGTTCTACTCATCTGTATCCCCCCTGAGTTGGCGGGTAGCATTTTTTACCAGCGGATATACCCATATGGTTTTCACCTGAGCCCCATGGCGCTTATTCTCTCTGTCCATTCGCCCACGACCGGCAGTCTCTCCCAATTCAATCCAGTTGGATGCGCGATAACAGCTACCGTGATATTTTTCCCGGTCAATCAGGGTCTCTACTAACAGCGGTTTAAGGCCATACTGCTGTTCCCAATCGGTTTTCAATTCCCGAAGAGTATGGGAAAGTATCATGCTGGCTAAATTTTGAATACGTGCCAGTATTAGAAAACGGCTGTTGTTCACCACCTGCTGTAGAGCAACTTTACGCCGTGCCTCTGTCCAGCCGATCCATTGATCACGGGCACGCATGCGCCATGCAGGGCTGGAGAACTGAATGCAACCCACCACCTGCCGATGTGGACGGGTTACGTAAACCAGATACTGTATACGTGCCCCAAAGGGTGTCTTATATCCCAGATAATGATAGCGTCCGATGAGTTCTTTGAACTGATCTCTCTGGCCCCGATCTTTAACCCGTTGTACCTCAAGGGGGGTAAAGGCTTCCACGCTGCCACTGAGTGTGCTCAAGGGCTGTTTGCAAGGCTTGTCAATAATACTCTCCTGGACACTAATGTGTCCGTGTCGTTTCTTCTCTGGAAGATTCAATAAACCGATGGATTCCAGGCGTTCCATAAAATCAGTGCATTCCTGGGCTTTCAGCCGGTTATTAGGCCGCTTCCATTCCAGTAGCTCGCATATGGTGTGCGCTAATTCAGATCGACTGAGGCCGCCACAAGTGTCAACTATTTCCTGAATCAATAAAATCTCTTTGCCGGTAAATTCCCGACCACAAAATGTTTGCTTTTTTATTGTCTGCATGTCTTGTTTTCCTCCGCTATTATTCTATAGCGGAAATATGACTCTCCGTCCAGTCAAAAAAATAATACTTCGAAATGTTTTTTTTCTTATCATGCAGTCTTGCGGGAAGTGCTTGCGGTTAAATCTTTAGGGCCAGATATCCTTTGGCAACTCGATTATCTGGGCAGTTATGGGATTGATGCCAGCTTATAAAATACTAAATCCCTTTATTAGCAGCTGGTTTCGTTTGTTATAAAAGAGCCGCACCCATTTTTTTATGGATATATTCAAGTGGAATGCAGAAAAAAATGAAATTCTTGCAAAGGAGAGGGGGATTACTTTTGAAGAGATAGTCCAGAAGAT
>JAABRW010000338.1 GCA_011390695.1 Desulfotignum sp. | reverse complement strand
AATTCTGCCCGGTCCGGTTATCACCACCTTTGAATACCGGCCGGCGCCGGGTATAAAACTGTCCAAAATCACCGGGCTTTCCGATGATCTGGCCCTGGCCCTGAGTGCGGTGAGCATCCGCATTGTTGCCCCGATTCCGGGCAGGGATGTGGTGGGCATCGAGATTCCCAATGATGAACGCGAGATGGTCAATCTTCGGGAGATGGTGGCTTCAAAAGAGTTTATCTCTTCCGAATCCGTGCTCACCCTGGGCCTGGGAAAAGACCTCATGGGCCGGCCGGTGGTCACCAGTATGGACCGGATGCCCCATCTGCTCATTGCCGGCGCCACCGGCACCGGCAAGAGTGTGGGGCTCAACGCCATGATCATCAGCCTTTTGTACAAAGCCACGCCGGATGATGTCAAGTTTGTGATGATCGATCCCAAGCGCATTGAATTGTCGGTGTACAATGATATCCCCCATCTAATCTCTCCGGTGGTGACGGACATGAAAAAAGCCACCAATGCCCTGTTCTGGGCGGTGAAAGAGATGGAGCGGCGGTATGCTTTGCTGGAGGAAAACGGGCTGCGGAACCTGGCCCAGTACAATGACATGGTAAAGGAAAAAAACAGCGGAGTCCAGGCCGGTCCGGCTGCCGGCAGTGATGAAGACAGCGATACAGAACCGTTCCTGCTGGAGACCCTGCCCTATATTGTGGTGATTGTGGATGAGCTTTCCGATTTGATGATGGTGGCCTCCAAGGATGTGGAGTTTGCCCTGACCCGGCTGGCCCAGATGGCAAGAGCAGCGGGCATCCATATCATCATCGCCACCCAGCGGCCGTCTGCCGACGTGCTCACCGGCACCATCAAGGCCAATTTTCCCACCCGGATCTCCTTTCAGGTATCTTCCAAGATCGACGGCAGGATCATCATGGACCAGGGCGGGGCCCAAAGCCTTCTGGGCAATGGCGACATGCTTTTCTGCCCCCCGGGTACAGGCAAGCTCATGCGTATTCAGGGGGCCTATATTTCAGAAAAGGAAATCGCAAAAATAACCGGGTTTCTCAAGGAACAGCGGCAGCCCGACTATGATGAAAACGTTACCAGGGGAGAGGAAGACCAGGAAGTCAAAGAGTTTGATGATGCGGAATATGACGAAAAATATGATGAGGCGGTGGCAGTGGTGACCCAGTCCGGCCAGGCTTCCATCTCCTATGTGCAGCGCCGGCTGCGCATAGGTTATAACCGGGCGGCCCGACTTATTGAAATCATGGAGCATGAAGGCATTATCGGACCCCAGATCGGCACCAAACCCAGAGAAATCCTGGTGAAAAATTATGGCGGAGACGAATTTTAAAGATTTGGATTTTGACCTGCTGCATACCATCAAAGGCTTTATGGCAGATGCAGAGGTGATTCGGCTCTATGAACTTGCCCTAATTGCGGCAGCCATGGGCCCGATTCTGGAGATCGGCTCCTATTGCGGCCGGTCTGCCGCCATCATGGGATGGGCCTGTAAAAAGCAAGACGGGGTGCTTTTTTCCATCGACCACCACAAGGGATCTGAAGAGCAGCAGCCCGGGGAAGCCTATTTTGATCCGGACCTGTATGATGACCGCACAAAAGGGGTGAATACCCTGCCTTTTTTCCGGGATACCCTGGAAAAAACCGGGGTGACCCGCCATGTCATCCCCATGGTCTGCACATCCGCTGTTGCCGGAAAAATGTGGAAAACCCCCTTGTCCATGGTTTTCATTGACGGCGGGCATTCCTTTGATGCCGCATACAGTGATTTTTCAACCTGGTCCCCCCATCTCATGGATGACGGGTTTCTGGTGATCCATGATATTTTTTTCGATCCTGCCCGGGGCGGTCAGGCCCCCAGACAGGTGTATGAAAAAGCTCTAAAAACAGGTAATTACAAAGAGCTTCCCATGACCCATACCCTGGGGGTACTGCAAAAAATACCGTTCAAATGAGGAAACCCCATGAAACAAGCTGTGCTGGAACAGATCAGGTCCTATTATCTGGATTTTCTGCCCTTTAACAAGGTATTGGGCATTGCAATCGATGTGCTGGATTATGACACAGGGGATGCACAGGTCAGTTTTCCCATGAAACCGGAACTGATCGGCAACTCCGCCGCCGGTATCCTCCACGGCGGGGTGACGGCTGCGGTGATTGATTTGACCGGCGGGCTGAGCGCCCTTGTCTCCTGTGTAAAATACCATGAAAAAGAGTCTCTGGAGAAGTTGTACAAGCGCTTGACCGCATCTGCCACCATTGACATGCGGGTGGATTACCTGCGGCCGGGCAAAGGGGATGCATTTGTGTGCAAAAGCCGGATTATCCGGGCCGGCTCCCGGATTGTTGTGTCAAAAATGGCATTGTCCAACCACCGCGAAGTGTGCATTGCCACCGGCACCGGTACCTATCTTATCGGCTGATCATTCTTTTTCCGGGGATTTCATTTTCTGTAAAGACGTTTTAAATGCCTGGCAGGGGTCTTCATAAGACACCCGCTGTGTCAGCCAGATATAGTCGGCCGGGGGAAGGGATGCAAATCCTTCCAGGTCCAGTGGTGCAGTATAATCTTTTAAATCAGACGGTTTTGGTCTGACCTCGGTCAGAGCCAGGTTCACCTGGGACAGGGCAGGGGCCAGAAATTTTACCCGGTCCACAACCCCCAGTCCATATTCTGTATGACCGTTGCCGATGATCACCACCACCGGCCCGGTTGTTTCCTCGGCCAGCATGGTGATGGACCGGGCCATGGTGTCATTTCTGGCTGTCCAGGTATCATAGAGCCTGTCCATCATATCTTCGTTTCCCATGCCGCAGTGCACTGATGTGAAAACAGCCTTCATATGCTGCGCATAAACCGGGTTGTCATAGCCGGTGGAAAATATCATTTTTTTTTCAAGACCTGTGATATTGGCCAGGCCCTTGCGGGTAATCCTGCGTTTCTGGGGACCGGACAGATCCAGG
>JAABRW010000348.1 GCA_011390695.1 Desulfotignum sp. | reverse complement strand
GGTGTTTGCCGCAGGAGATGCGGTCTCCGGGCCTGCAACCGTTATTGAGGCCATCGGCGGCGGCAAACGGGCTGCCGAGGCCATCCACCGGCACCTCACCGGCATGCCCCAGCCCAGGATGCCCAAAATTCCGGTGCGCCGCCGCAAAGTCCCCATGATCGAAATGACGGCAGCCGAAAAAATGCGGCTTTCCCGGCCGGTCATGCCCATGCTCAATGTGGACAGAAGACGGACCACCTTTCAACAGGTGGAACTGGGATATGATGAAGCAGCTGTGCGAAAGGAAGCCCGGCGGTGCCTGCGGTGTGATGTCTGCAGAAGGTGCGGCAAATGCGTGGAAGTCTGCCGGGACAAAATGGGTATTGATGCCCTGCATCTGGGATACCTGGATTTTGACCACCCGGTGAAAACCGATTTTCGAATGACGGCGGAAAACTGTATCACCTGCGGGGCCTGTGCAGCCAATTGTGAAAACAATGCCATGACCCTGGAAGAAAAAGACGGCAGACGTATGCTCAAACTGTGCGGGACCATCCTGAACGAACAGGAGATCCAGACCTGTGATGCCTGTGGGGCAAAGCTGCCGTCAGCCCAGTATATGGCCTTTATTTCGGACAAAACCGCCGACCTGACCCAGAAAGCGGAACAGCGGCTTTTGTGTAACGACTGCCAGCGCAGGCTGTCAGCGAAAAACCATGTACCGACCCGGCCTGTCAACCCAACATAAAGGAGGCTGTTATGCTGTTTAAACGCGGCAATCGTGTGGAAGTGTTCCAGGCATCGACAGATGAAGCCTGGGAACCCTATATGAATGATTTTATCGGTGTCCACGGGGTGGTGACTGATCCGGATACCTCCATCAATGATCCGGATGATCTCATAGAGGTGAGCCTCCAGGGCAAAGGCACCCACCGCCTGCCCCAGGACTGTCTCCGGATCCTTTCGGATACGCGATAATGGAGAGGAAAAACCAAAAGAATGGATCAGCCATGATTGAAATTTTCATCGACAATGCAGCCATCCCATGCACCGAAGGCCAGACCGTGCTGGAAGCGGCCCGGAAAAACAATATCAGCATCCCCCACCTGTGTTTTCATCCGGCATTGAAGCCCTCGGGTGCCTGCCGGATCTGCGGAGTGGAGGTCACCTCCCCCACAGGAAGGCAGACAGTGATGCTGTCCTGCGTGCTCAAGGTAAAACCCGGAATGGTGGTGCTCACAGATTCTCCGCTGGTCAGATCCCACCGCCAAAAAGCGTTTGTCCGGTTGTTCCGTATGGCGCCCCAGGCCCACCGGATCAGGGACCTGGCCCATAGATACCAGGTGGACCTGCCCCCGGAACCGGATGGATGCATCCGGTGCCGGCTGTGCATCCGGGTCTGTCAGGAGATCGTCAAGGCCGGGGCCCTGAAAATGGAAAAAACCGCGGCCGGCAGCCAGGTGGTAAAAGGAGACGGCCAGTGCATCGGCTGCGGTACCTGTGCCAATCTGTGTCCCACCGGCGTAATCACGGTGACGGACCATGACAGTGTGAGAACCGTTGCTATCCAGGACCGCACCGTGGGGCAGCTCCCCCTGGAACGGTGCGAAGCATGCGGCCGCATGTATGCCACAGCGGATTTTCTGAACCGGGTGTCCCATATCAGCCCGGATCACCCGGATACCAAAGAGCACCACAGCCTGTGTCCGGCCTGTGTCAAACTCATGTCCACCCGTGCCGTCACGGAAAAGGCACACATAAAAAAATGAAACCCGTGCTTTACCTTTTCTGTCTGGCGGGGATATGGGGCCTGCCGGCACCGGCATTCGCCATCCAGCTGCATACCGGCAATGCCGGTATTATTGCCCATCAAATAGGGCATCTGTTTTTTTTATTTTCCATGGTGGCACTCATGTTCACCATCAACAGCCAGGGATTGGTCCGGCAGAAGGGATGGCGGCTGATCCAGCTTGCAGCCCTGTTTTTTATTTTCTGGAACCTGGATACCCTGGCAGCCCATTTTCTGGACAACCAGATTGAAGTGGTGCGTATCGAAACCCTGAGCATAACCAATATGGCCATTGTCACCCAGTCCGATTCCCAGCTTTTGGCAGTGATCTATTATTTTCTCAAGATGGATCACCTGTGGTGTGTCCCGGCCATGATCTTTTTGTTCATGGGACTGAACAGCCTGCTCAAAGCCCAGCGGCAGGATGGAAATGGGGCCGGAATATGACAGCCAACCTGCCCATTTTGCTGGTGGATGTGCTGGGTTCCGTGGCCATGGTGGTGCTGGGGATCCTGTCCATCTTCAAGGCAAAATCCCTGCGGGACCAGGCCCCGGATAATGCCGTTTTCCTTTATCTGCTGTGGATCTGCGCCGGATTCACCATATTTGCAATATCCCGGTCCTTCAGCCATATCCTGCGCCAGTTTCTCATTCTCACCGGCAGCGGGGATATCTGGCATACCATCGGCCCCTATACCGGTGCCGTCAACACCATATCCTTCATGCTGGTGGGAACGGTGACCCTGTTTTTCAACCAGAGCTGGCGGATCAATGAAAAAATTCTGTCCGCCAAACAGAAACAGGAAGATACCAGTGCCAAACTGCTGGAACTTAATCAGACCCTGGAGCAGAAAGTGGTGGAAAGAACTGAAATGCTCACCAGTTCTGAACACAAAGCCAGACGGATTTTTGAACATTCCCTGGATACCATTATGGTCACGGACCCGGATTTCAATATCACGGAAATCAACCGGGCCGGAGTGGCCCTTACCGGATTTCAGAAAGCAGACATGCTGGACAAAAAAATGGGGCTAAAAGATTTTTTAACCATCCCATCTGAAAATGAGCGGATTTTCGGACTTCTGGAAACCCATGAGTATATCCTGAACGAAGAAACCGATTTTCTGCGCGCCGATCAGTCCACTGTCAGGGTACTCATCACCGGAGGCGTGGATTATGGTGCATTCGGCTGCGGCAAGACCTTCCATTTTATCATCAAGAATATCAATGACAAAAAACAGATGGAGCAGCAGATCGCCCAGGCGGACAAACTGGCCGCATTAGGGGAATTGTCCGCAGGCGTGGCCCATGAAATCAACAACCCCCTGGGCATCATCCTGGGATATACCCAGCTGATGCTAAAAAATCCCGGGGACCATGAGGAAGATCTGAAAACCATTGAAAAGCATGTAAAAAATTGTAAGATTGTGGTGTCCGACCTGTTGACCTTTTCCAGAAAAGGGTCGACAAAAATGCAGCACATTGATGCATGCAAAGTGGTGGATGATGTGATCAGCTTTCTGGCCAACCATTCAGATTTCAGAAATGTTGTGGTCATTCCCCCCAAACCCTGCACCCGGCCTTTAACCGTTTTCGGCAATGAACAGGAGCTGGCCCAGGTCATTATAAACCTGATGATCAACGCCTGCCATGCAGTGGAAAAAACAGGCCGCATCCAGGTGGAAATCAGAACAGATGACCAGGACCAGGTCCTGATTACGGTAAAAGACAACGGCACCGGCATCCGGGAAAAGGATTTTTCCCGGATCTTTGATCCGTTTTTCACCACCAAACCTGTGGGACAGGGCACCGGATTGGGGCTTTCCGTTGGATACGGCATTATCCGGCGCCACGGAGGAGATATCACAGCCAGAAACAGAAAAGAAAAAGGTGCCGCCTTTACCATCAGCCTGCCCCGGGCTGAAGCGGCAGACGAGACCCCGGACAGGGAGGAAACCTGATGACCGCCCGTATCCTGGCAGTGGATGATGAAAAAGACATGACCCGTCTGCTGAAACGCACCCTGGAATCGGAAATCGACTGCACGGTTTCCATGGCATTTTCCGGGGAAATGGCCTTGAACATCCTGGAACAGGGGACCTGGGATCTGGTGATCTGTGATATCCGCATGCCCGGCATGGACGGGTTTGCTTTGCTGGAACAGATCAAAAAACGGTATCCGGATCTCACAGTGGTGATGCTCACAGCATTCGGCAATATTGATTCTGCAGTCATTGCCATTAAAAGCGGGGCCTATGATTTCATTGCCAAGCCCTTTGAACAGGATGAAATCATTTTCAAGATCCGCAAGGCCCTGGAGCGCAGCCGGCTGCTTCTGGAAAACAAGCAGCTGCTCAAGGCCAGAGATAAAGACTTTTCACCCCTGGTGGGCCACAGCCCGGCCATGGAAAAAGTATTTGAAAAAATTGCTATGGTGGCCGCTTCCGATGTCACCGTACTCATCACAGGAGAATCAGGCACCGGAAAAGACCTCACCGCCCGGTCCATTCACCGCCGCAGTTTGCGCAGTAAAGCCGCCTTTGTTCCGGTAAACTGCCCCACCATTCCTGAACATATCCTGGAAAGTGAACTGTTCGGTCATAAAAAAGGGGCGTTTACCAGCGCGTTTCAGGATAAAAACGGATTGTTTCAGGAAGCAGACCAAGGCACAATCTTTCTGGATGAAATCGGGGATATCGGACTGTCCATCCAGACCAAGCTTTTGCGGGTGATCCAGGAAAAGGAAGTCAAACCCTTAGGGGATACAAAGGTCCAGAAAGTGGATGTACGCATCATTGCCTCCACCAACCAGGACCTCACCCAAAAAATTGCCCAAAAAGAATTCAGGGAAGATCTTTTCTACCGGTTATCGGTTATCTCCATTGAACTACCGCCCCTGCGGGACCGGATAGAAGACATACCGCTGCTGACGGAGCACCTGGTGGCCAAAAACTGCAAAAAACTGAACAAACCCCTGAAGGCTATCTCTGAAAATGTCATGGATCTGCTCTTGAAACACCCATGGAAAGGAAACGTCCGGGAATTGGAAAATGTCCTGGTACAGGGTATCCTCTATGCCAGAGACGGGGTGATCCGCAGATCTGACATCCCTGTTTCCAAGGCAGACCCTGATGCCTGTCCTGAAACCTGTCTGGACGGCCATATCATGGAGATGCCCTATAAAGAAGCCAAGGAAACCATGCTCACCCGGTTCAACCATGACTATGTGGGGGCCATGCTGTCCAGGACCAGCGGCAATGTCACCCGGGCAGCCAGGCAGTGCGGCCTGGACCGCCAGGCCCTGCAGCAGATCATGAAGCGGTTTGCCATTGACCCGGAGGATTTCAGATAACCACTCATTTTGTGCAATATTATTCAGGCGCCGCATAAATTTTATTGCACTGCCCCCAGCCCTCTAAAACAGCCACTGAAACCAAAAAGCAAATAATATCATACAAAAAAAGTATGAATTCGGATGGTTATGAAACAATAATATGGATAGTAGGAATTTGGCATTAATATTGCTGACAGTATACATCAATGTGATTTATTAAACCGGTATATACGAATCCAGTATCCGTGTTTAAAAACCCAATAATAATTTTTTATTTGTAACAAATCAAAGGAGGGAAAATGATGGTGAACCGTACCAGGTTTTATCTTGCAACCGCACTGATGATTGTGTGTTCATTTGTGGCAGTGGCCATGGCCCAGACAGGTTCAGAGCTTACCACGCCGGGTATGTCTGAAAAAATGAAGACAGCCATTTCATCAAGTCTTGACAATCCGGAATTTGCCGCAAAAACCCGGGAAGTTATCACACCTGGCGATGAACCTGGATTTTTAGGCATTCCGGGCGCCCCTGACCCCAGCCTTATTCTGGGCTTTTTGTGGGCCATCTGGGTGGGCTGGATCTTTTCCACCGTGGGGGCATTCGGCGGTATCATGGCCGGGGTGGGGCATATCACGATTTTTGGCTTGGCCGACTATGCCAAATCCTTTGGCAAGGGCAACCCGGTGAACAACCTGCTTACCGACTCCATCCGGGTGTCAAACCAGTGGCTGGTGGGAATCAGCGGATTGATCTCCTCACTGAACTATTACCGCATGGGACGTCTGGTGCTGCCCCTGGGTGTCTGCCTGGCCATCGGCGGTGTGGGCGGTTCCTGGCTGATACCGGAACTGACCGCCGGTAAGATATCTCTGAAAGACTATATCGGAATTTTCGGACTGATCGTATTTGTTCTGGGCGGGTTTTTGATTTATGAAATGACCCCGAAAGGATCTGCCGGCAAAAAACAGGCCAAGGCAGCAGCCCAGGCCTTTGAAAAAGCAGCCAGAGAAAAAACCGACACCTCGGAACAGGGCGTTAAAGTCATCGAGGGGTCCTGGACCTTCATGTGGGTGGCTGTGGGCCTGGTGGTGCTGTCCGCTCTGTGGATCAACCTGATTCCCGTAGCCAGATGGGTCGCCTATATTCTGGTGCTTGTGGGCTGGGGTATGGCTTTCAAGATCGGCAATATCCGGTTTACCTTTTACGGACAGGAATTTGCCTTCAAAGCCTATGTGCCAATGCTCGGCGGTATTTTCATCGCATCCCTGGCCTCGTTTCTGGGTATTGGCGGCGGGTTTCTCTTTGTACCGTTCCTGACCTCTGTGGCAGGGCTCCCCATGTTCTTGGTGGCCGGCACCTCGGCCCTGGTCGTGCTTATCGGCATGATCGTATCCATATTTTCCTATATGGTGGGCAAAGGCGTGGTCATTGCCTGGGGTTTCATCGGTGTTGAGCTGATCGGGATCTTCATCGGCTCCATGATCGGACCCCGGACCTCCAAATTCATCCCGGAAAAAGTACTCAAGTGGATCTTTATCATTCTTGCCTTTTATGTGGGTATCCGGTATACATCCAAGGGGTTTCTGGGATTCAGCCTGCTGCCGCCGTTCTAAACACATGCCTGTGTGCACCTGACATAAATAAGGTACACGGCTTTTTAACGGGTGTTCCAGGGACCCTGCACTGCTGAGGGTGCCTGGAACACCCCTTGTTTGTTGTTCTGCAGGCAGGATGACAAAACTGCTGCTGAAAAATCCCCCCACTGTGGCAGGACCAAACTGACATGTAACTTCATGGAAAGTTATTAACAATACCGATATGGATGCCATACAGACTGTTTTGAATTTCATCGATCCGGTGCTGATCTATCCCTACCGGCTGTTTGACAACCCCATGGCCGGATGGTGGGTGGGCACCTTCTGCCTGGCCGCCTGGGCTGTGCTCATCGGAGAGATCACCCTGGCCATAGCCGGCCGGGTCAACCGGTCTGCGGTTTCCACCAACCTGGATGATACCATGTATTATCATGAACAATCCATGAAAGCCAAGCAGGCCGGGGATGAAAAAGCCTATAAAGGCATCAACAAACTGGCCAACGAGGCCTACGGCAAATCCTTTTTCCTGCTCATGGCAATGGGGATGGCCGCCCTGTGGCCGGCGTTTTTTGCGGTTGCCTGGCTGGACAAACGGTTCGGGGATATCGGTTTTATCATGCCGGCCTGGACCGGGGGCCTGGAATTGAACTTTGTCGCCCCGTTCATCCTGATTTATATCTCGCTGCGGGTTGCCTGGGCCAAGACCAAAAATAAGATTCTCCCGGCTTTAAAAGACTGAACAAACCGCCTTGGCATGGTAAAAACTGGTAAAATCATTTCTGCCCACAAACCCCATCTCCAGATTCATGTACCAGGCTGACACAAATGTGCTTTTATCCGCACCCCACAGCCATTTCTGCTCCCCGTCAAATACTGGTGGCATGCAATGGTCCCGGCCTTTGGCCAGGGGTACGGCAAGGGTGAGCAGTTCGTGGATGGTGGGCAGGCGCCACGCGGTATACCCGCCAAACTGCCGGGTGTTCAATTGTGCCACATAGATTTTTGCCTGAAACCAGGTAACAGGAAACCAGGTACCGGACTGCTGCCACACAAGACCGTAATGCCTGTCATGCACCAGGCCGTCACTGGACACAAAAAAATCATTGGCACCATATCGGCGGGGCTGCATGAACCGGTCCAGATCAAAAAAAGCGCGGGCCTGTTTCAAAGGAATTTTTTTGGGAACGGCACGCACCGGCACCGGCCTTCCACTCTCAAATGCAGAACAGCAGGGTCCCTGCCCGTCCGTGTCCTGACCTGCGGATGTGGCCGGATCCGCCCCTGACTGCTGTGCTTTTTCCGGCACATGCCCGGTTCCCTGCTCCAACCCTGCCGGGATGAAACATATTTTTTCTTTTTTTGTCTTCCAGGCCCGGGCCAGGTCTTCCAGGTTTCGGCACATGGTATCTGCTCCCTGGAACCGCCCGGCCGGATCCGGATCAAGGGCTTTGGCAAAAAACCGGTCCCAGGATTCATCCAGGTCCGGGTTCATCTGCGATACCGGGGAACCGCTCTTTTGGGGCAGCTGCCCGGTGAGCATCTTGTACAACATGATACCCGCAGAATACAGATCTGCTGTGATATCCACTTTTTCCGGATCTGCTTCCTGTTCCGGGGCTGCGTAATAAGGGGAGCCCACCCGGGTGCTCCCATGCCACTTTCGCCATTCTCCCTGGCGCAGGGACAGCCCGAAATCACAAATTCTTATTGTATCCAGATCTGTGATCAACATATTGGCAGGCTTTATATCCCGATGGATAATGCCGGAAAAATGGAGGCACACAAGGCCTTTCAATATCTGGGTGGTATAATGCACCGTTTTTTCAATGGGAACAACCCGGGTGTCATCTTCTTCAAAGGATTCCCCCATAAGGGTTCCCAGGTTGTTGCAAAAAAAATCCATAACATAATACAGTTGGTTTCCTGTCCGCCCGAAATCCAGAATATCCACCACATGGGGATGCCGGATGGCAGCCATGGTGACGGCTTCTTTTGTGAACATATCTTCCAGTTCTTTTTTTGGTGTAAGCGCAGCCAGCAGGGAAGACGGCTCCAGCAGTTTTAAGGCGGCAATTTTGTGGGTGACGGGATAGGCTATCTTATACACCCTGCCCATGCCCCCTTTTCCCAGCAGGCCTGTGATGGTGAATCTGCCAATTTTTTTCATGTCGGGTTCTCTGTTTTATCCTTTGTCCACAGCATCAGCTCCCACAGCCAGTTTTTCCGCATACATTTTCGGGATACCGGCAGCAATAATTTTTTTGCCGGTTTCAGCAAAAGGATACGCCACCGCCATGACAGACAATTGGCGGGTTTGTGTGTCATACACCAGAAATTTGGCTTCAGGCGTGCCGTCTCTGGGCTGGCCAACACTGCCGGCATTGATGATATATTTCTTGTTTTGATCCAGCTGAATGATCCCGGGGCGAGGTTTGTCTTTAGACAGGCGGTCACCATCCCAGGAAATGATGCCCAGATCATGGGTATGTCCCACAAAACAGATACGTTCCTGTAACCGGTCCAGCTTCTGAATCAATTTTTTTTCCGGCACCTGGAAAAGATATAAGAACAGGTTTGCAGGCGGCACACCATGGACAAACCGCAGGTCTTCTTTCACCAGAAAGAAGGGCAGTTTACAGATTTTTGCAACAGCAGGCCCTGACAATTGCGCCAGTGTTATTTCAAGGGCTTTTTGCGCCATGGGATTGAACCACTCCAGGCTGGCCCTGTTTTTCACAGCCATTTCATGGTTGCCCAGAACAGAGGCAATTTTGTGTTCTGCCAGGAGGTCCATAACAGCCTGGGAATCCGGGCCATATCCGATATTGTCTCCCAGTGTAATAACAGTATCAACACGCTGATGTCGAATTTCCTCCATAACAGTGTGAAGGGCTTCAAGGTTGCCATGAATATCTGATAAAACGGCAAATTTCATTGTATGTGCACCTCCTGTTTTGCATCATTTCATGCACCTGGACCTGGCAGCCAGTCTGATACCAGGTGCAGCTTCAGTATACCGTTCATTGGATTGTTTTTAAAGTATGATTTGGCCGATACCCTTTACAATGCGCATGAAGCTGTCCTAACATTATTTTAACAAAACATTAAAGGTCTCCTAATACAGAACAGTTATATTAATCTGCTGTTGACGCCGGCTGGAGTCTCTATGACCTGGAGTAAATACTGTCATACAACCTGTAAATTTTAAACATAAAGAAACCTTCAATGAATACAGATAATACAACTGTCCAGGCAAAGGCCCGGAATATGGCAGAGCAGACCGGACCGGAAAGCGCCCCTTCCCAGAAGCGCAGCCACCGTCTGGTGAATAAGGAAAACCGGAACACTGTTGGAGAAAAAACCGTTGAAAATCCCAAAATGCGGTGCGAAGAGGTCAGTGTTTTTTATGACAACGGCGCCACCAAAGCCATAAATGCCGTATCCCTGGATATCGGTTCCAATGAGGTCATTTCCATGATCGGTCCATCCGGATGTGGCAAATCCACATTCATACGCTGTTTGAACCGTATGAATGACACCATTGACGGTTGCAGGGTGGAAGGGCGCATCTTTCTGGAAGGTAAAAATATTTATGACAAGGATGTGGATGTGGTGCCGCTTCGGGCACAGATCGGCATGGTTTTCCAGAAACCCAATCCTTTTCCCAAATCCATTTTTGACAATGTGGCCTATGGCCCCAGAATCCACGGACTTGTCACAAACCGGAGCGAAACAGAAGAGCTGGTGGAAAAATCACTGGTCCGGGCCGGTTTGTGGAATGAAGTCAAGGACCGGCTGGATCAGCCCGGCACCGGCCTGTCCGGGGGCCAGCAGCAGCGGCTGTGCATCGCCAGAACCATTGCCGTCAATCCGGAAGTGATTCTCATGGATGAGCCCTGTTCCGCACTGGATCCCATTGCCACGGCTATCATTGAAGAGCTGATCGATGAACTTCGCCGGGATTACTCCATTGCCATTGTCACCCATTCCATGCAGCAGGCTTCCCGGGTATCCCAGCGGACCGCCTATTTCCACCTGGGAGATCTCATTGAAATCGGTCCCACCGAACAGATCTTCCTCAATCCCCTGCACCAGTTGACCCAGGATTATATCACCGGACGGTTCGGCTGATCCCGCACAATTGTGTCAGCAGCCCGCCACGAAATAAACCCAAGATGGGAAAATTTATCTTTAAAAGAAAATAAAAATATGGGAAAATAGTTTTTTTAACGGTGTGGAATACGGTTGCGCCAGACCCTTGAGAGCAGCCCGAAAACAAGGAAGTTCCATGAGTGAACAACGGTTGAAAAAACTGATTGAAAAACGGGTTCCGGGATTATTTTATATTATATTCATCTTTGCCATGGTGGAATTCGGTATCTTGATGATCTGTGTGGTTTCCGCCGCCAACCAGACCCTTGTCAAAGTATATGACCAGGACAGCGCCATGGTGTATGAAGATATTTACAGTGCTGCTGCGCTGGCTGAATTCAAGCATATATACGGGATAAAAAATTTTAAGGATGAGGGATTTGTTGTCACCCGTGTGCTTGTTGACAACAAATTCCCCA
>JAABRW010000414.1 GCA_011390695.1 Desulfotignum sp. | reverse complement strand
ACATCCCCTACAGGGCCTTATATAAATAAGCGGACAGACAATCAAAAAAAGGATCCTGTGCATGGGCCGCAAAAGCATCTCTCACATCCGGAAACCCGAAATCCTTCGCCATACCTATCAAGTGGTGGAAGATGAAGGGTTCATGGGCATGACCATCGGCAAGATCGCCAACCGCATGGGGGTCAACTCCGGGCTGCTGATCCATTATTTCAAGAGCAAGGAAGGCCTGATCATGGAAATGGTGGATTATCTGTTCAAAATTTCCATGGAATCCTATCATGCGGAACTGGAAAAACACACCACCCCCGAGGACCGGTTCCAGTGTCTGATGCACATCCTGTTCTCCACCAGCTCCAAAGGGCCCCAGCGGGATGCGGTGTTCTGGTCCTGCTATGCCATGGGGTTCAGAAATCCCGATATCCGGGACCGGATCCAGGCCATGCAGAAAAAATTCATCGCCTTCGGCATCAAAGAGATCACCGCCTGGGAAAATGCCGGTCTGGTCAACGTGCCGGACAAGGAAAAGGCGGCCGCCACCATTCTTGCCCTTTCCGAAGGGCTGGGCATTCTTCGCAATTCTTTAAAACACCTGGATTCCCTGGAGGAGATCGCCCGGTCCATGCGGCAGAGCGCCCTGGAGGCCCTAAGTGCCGGGACCGGATGCCTGGAAAAGGATGTTCAGGAAACAAAAAGCGCTTAAATCAGCAAAGACAGGGTCAGGGGAAAAAATGGTACGATCTGCCAGGACAGGTTGTCCACGGCTTGAATCTGTTGAATCTTACAGTAAGTGGCAACCAGGCTTTATTGCAATTCCGCTTTTCAGATTCTGTAGTCTGCAGGATCAATCTCGTATTTTTTCAAACGGTACTGGAGTGTTGATTTGGGAACCCCCAGCAGAGAGGCGGCCCCGCTCGCCCCGCCGACAACGCCCCTTGTTTCCTTCAGAGCACCCTTGATGCAGTGAAGCTCTGATTCTGCCAGCTTGGAAACCTTTCTACCGTGATTTAAGACCTTGTCTTCGGGTTTCATGGCAAACGTGTTTTCTTTCCTGCTGAGCAGATTCTCCAGATCAGACACGGAGATTGTTTCACCAGCCTTTATAATAATCATGCGCTTAATCAGATTTTTGAGTTCCCGGATATTACCGGGCCAGTGGTAGTCTGACAGAAGCCGGATCGCCTTATCTGTGTATCTTGGTATGGGGTGGTTCATCTCAAAAGACTCACTCTTATTGATCTTATCCAGTAGATAGGGGATATCTTCTTTTCGTTCGCGGAGCGGAGGCACGTGGATCTGAATGGTATTGAGACGGTAATAAAGGTCCTGGCGGAATTGTCCCTGGCTGATCAAAGTGGGAATATCGCGGTTTGTGGCGGTAATGAGACGGAAATTTACCTTCACGGACCGGTTGTCACCCACCCTCTCAAACCGGTTTTCCTGAAGAACTTGTAAGAATTTTGCCTGAAGGGCATTGGGAAGTTCTGCAATTTCATCCAGAAATACCGTTCCCTGATCCGCCATTTCAAACCGCCCGAGCCTGGTCGAATCGGCACCGGTAAATGCCCCTTTCGCGTGGCCGAACAGCTCGCTTTCAAACAGCGACGGCGTCAGGGCCGGGCAGCTTACCTTGACAAAGAGGTGATCCTTCCGAAGGCTTATCAGATGGATAAAGCGGGCCAGATAGTCTTTTCCGGTCCCGGTTTCCCCGGTGATCAGGAGTGGGGAATCGATTCCAGACACTTTTTCCACCAATTTCATGATATCTTCCATAGCCGAGGATACATATAAAAATTTCTCGGGTCTGTAATCTTCAGAAACGCTCAGGAGGTATTGCTTTTCCTGTTCAAGGTTATGTTTTTCCTTGATCAGTCGATTAAACGAGATCATGTTGCCTACGGCGATAGCAATCTGCTTGGAAACATCCGGCAGGAGTTCTGACAGTTCCGACAGGTAATCCGGTCGATGCTTGAACGAGAGGTGAAAGGTTCCAATAATCTTATTCCTCACAATCATGGGAAATGCCATGGTTGCCACCAGGCCAGCCCTTACCATGGCGCTGATGGAAGGATGCTCCGAGTAACAAGATAGATCATCAATGACAATCGGTTTTCTGGACTGAATCACCATGTTGGCAACCGCACCGCTTGCCAAACGCCGCTCAGTGGCTGCGAACCCTTCCGGCTCCACACCTTCAGCTAACGTAAAATATCTGAGGGACTGATTCTCCTGGTTATAAAGAAAAATACTGAATCGATCATAATAAAAATGCTTTTTCAGCTCCATTGACAGCGCCTTGAAAAAATCATCCTTGGATGTGTTGGAAATCACAGCATTGTTGATTTCCAGGAGGATCTTGTACTTGGTCGTCAGGCTCCAGTGCATTTTTTCTCCCCTCAGATTATCTGTTTTTAACAGTTCCGGACAATTCCGTGCATTGCGGTTTCGATGTCGTCACAAAGAGTTACGGGCCATTTTAACCGTGATAAAAAAAGTTATTTGTCCTTGGAATAACGGTATCATTTTCAAGCCCAAAGTCAAGCCCAATAATCGGCTTGCGAGCCCAATAATGGGCTCTATTTTGGGTCTGAAATATTGATCGCAGCCAACCCTGCCTCGAAAAAGCAATACAAAATCAGCTGGTTAAAAATAAGCCTGATCGAATGGCACACCTGTTGCTTTTCTATTCGGCAAATCATACGGCAGTAATCATAAACAAGGTGAGACTATGATACCCGAGACAATAAAGTCAGATATTCTAATTATCGGCATGGGAGCAGCCGGACAGCTTGCAGCTCTGTATGCCCATGACAAAAACCCCGACTTAAATATTCTGATTGTCACCAAGGCCCTGAAAGGAAAGGGTGGCTGCAGCAGAATGGTTCAAGGCGGGTTTAATGTTGTATTGAATGAGGCCGACTCCCATGAAAAGCATCTCATGGATACCCTTAAAGGTGGCCAGTACATCAATGACCAAGATTTGGCCAGGACTCTTGTTGAACAAGCCACCCCCACCATCAAAGAGATGGAGACCCGGT
Source organism: Desulfotignum sp. (assembly GCA_011390695.1). The sequence goes on along the minus strand of JAABRW010000414.1, from coordinate 20,035 downwards.
TCGGGTGTTTTTTTGATCGCAACCCAGACGGCACCGTTCATCAGAAACCATTTGCAGGACAATCCTTTGACCGCACTGTTCACAAGGGCGACCTGACTGGAATTGAAATGATCAGCCGAATGACCGAACAGGTCATGAAAAGAAAAATACGGGTGCTGGAAGAATGTCGTGCCGTAGATCTCCTCAAGGATAAATCCGGTAATCAAGTCACGGGTGCCCTGATCCTGAACATGAAGCATGGCAATTTCATCCGAGCCGAAGCATCGGCAACCTTGGTTGCTTCCGGCGGCGGCCCGACCCAGTATCGCTTCCACGCTCCCGGGCCTGAAAAATCCGTTGACGGCTTAGGCATGCTCTATCGGGCGGGTACAGTCATGCGGGATATGGAAATGATCCAGTTTCATCCCACTGGCCTGATCATTGATGGCAGCGTTGTTGCAGGCTCCCTTTTGGAAGAAGGTCTCAGGGGATCCGGTGCATATCTCTACAACGGCAACGGTGATCGCTACATGAAACATTATGCACCAGATGTAGCAGAACGGGCAACAAGGGACGTGGTCAGCCGCTCTTCCTACTTAGAAATGATGGCCGGCCGCCAGTGTGAAGAAGGTGGTGTCCGAATCGATGCCGGACACCTGGGGGCTGAATTTGTCCTAAAAAATTTTCCCGGCATGTGCAGTCGCTGCGCCCAGTTCGGTTATGATCTATCCCGCAGCCCTGTACCAGTTTCCCCGTCGGCACATTTTGTCATGGGTGGTGCCCGTATCAACAGGGACTGCCTGACATCCTTGGACCGGCTCTTTGTTGCCGGTGAAGATGGCGGTGGGGTTCACGGCGGTAACCGCTTAGGTGGTAACGGTATCTGCGAATCCAGTGTATACGGTAGACAGGCAGGCAAAGCTTTGGCACGGTTCATGGCCGAAAATGGCACATCACTGCCAGACACAGCCCCTGAAATGGTGGATCAACTAATGGCAAAGTACCTGGCTCCCTTTGGCCGCAAAGGTAAAGAAGAAACCTTTATGCTACGCGCTGAACTCCAGGAGTGCAACTGGAACAATGTGGGCGTCGTCCGTAACGCCAAAGACATGACCAGTGCCCTGAAGACAATTGACGCCATTCGTGAAGAGGCAAAATCGCTGCGGGTCTCCGGCACCAGAGTCTACAACATGCCATGGAATACCTACATCGACTTTCTAAACATGCTGGATGTCTCAGACATGGTAGTCGCTTCGGCGATGGCCCGAAAGGAATCCAGGGCAGCCCATTACCGCAGCGACTTTCCGGAACAGGATGACGACAACGGCCTTTTTAACAGCTTTCTGACCCGCGGCGCCGACGCCAGGCCGTCTCTTTTCACTGAACCGGTTGATTTCATGTATAAATCTCTCCGGGAATGTCAAATTTACAAGAAATGAAATCTGATTCCAACCAACAACTATTCATACAGCATAATAAAGGGGCCCGACAAATGGAAGACAAGATGAGCATCAAATATAGAAACCCCCTGCAGTGGGGAGAGTTCGATCCGAATAGACGCAGAAACATGTTCGTGGGAATGTGGGCATGGATGTGGCAGCGTATTTCAGCCCTTGCCATCGTATTTTTTCTAACACTCCACATCACCCTGACTTATAAACCCTGGCTTCAGTTTCTGCTGCTCCTGTCCGTTACATTTCATGCCACCCTGGGGCTTCGCGTGATCCTCTTGGACTTTAACCTGGTGAACGTCAAATACCAGCGAGCTTTGATCTGGAGCCTAACCGGGTTGGGACTGGTGGTGATGATACTGATCTGGCAATCCATCTATTAATGTTTCTGAGTGAGCACAAAAAAGAACAAGGAAATATCTCATGAAGACTAAAAAAGGGACTACCCGTAAAATAGACATATTTCGATATGATCCGACACAGGGCGGAGAAGGGCACTTTGATCATTTCGATCTTTCCATAGAAGATGAAACCAACACCACCATCCTGGATGTCTTGATCCGACTGCAGAAAGAACAGGATTCAACCCTTTCCTTTCGCTATGCCTGCCGAGTCAACATGTGTGGCTCGTGCGGCATGGTTATCAACGGCCGGGAAGGCCTTGCATGCAAAACCAATGTATCCGACTTTCCAGCCAACCAGGGCATCACAATCCGGCCGTTAAACCACTTCCCTGTAGTGAAGGATCTGGTGGTGGACATGGGCCCATTTTTCAAGCATTATGAGGAATGCCTGCCTTTTTTCGAACCCAGTAAGATCATGGACGAACCAGCCATCATCCGGCCAGATTCCAAGGAGCGCCTGGCTATCGGCCTTGCCACCGAATGCATTGCCTGCGGGTGCTGCGTTTCCAGCTGCACCATGGCCAACTACCATAAAGATTATGCCGGACCAGCCCCGCTGAACCGTGCATTCACCCTGCTGATGGACAGCCGGGACGCTTTGTATGAAAAACGGATGGATAAGGTCCTTCAATCCTGTTACAACTGCCGCACTGAATTCAACTGCACCGAAGTCTGCCCCAAGGACATCAGCTGCACAAGGGCCATCAAATACATTCAGCGTTTGGCCATAAAGGAACCGTTCAAATCGACTGCAAAACCCAAACCCATCCAGGATGTTGAAAGTTCTCCGGAACCAGAAACCATCATTATGGACACGGCTCCTGGCACCTCGCCGGTTATCCCGACACCTGCCATGGTTTTGGAACAGAACACCATCCGGTGCAGACATGAAAACACGCCTCCCATAAATGTTGAAGCCATGGAGGCCAGAAACAGGAGTCGGCGAAATTTTCTTGTCGGCTTAACCATGGGCATCGGTGCCGTTTCGGCCTTGACCGTGGGGGGGGTATTGGCTGCATCCTTTGTCGGGCCTGCTATGCAGAAAAAACCACCCCTGTGGGTGCCTGCCGGCAGTATTGAAAAATTTCCTGTTGGTCAGGTGTCAACGGTGAACCTGAGATATACTGAAAATATCGGTATTTATAGTCAGGAACTTGTAAAGCCGGTCCTTGTATGGCGTCTGCCCAACCAGAATAAAATCATTGTTTACAACAGCACCTGCACCCATCTCGGATGCACCGTCCATTGGGATGCTACCCAGAATATGTTTCTGTGCGCCTGCCACGGCGGGGCATTTGCACTTGACGGCACTGTCATGGCCGGACCTCCCCCACGCCCGCTGGATCATATGGCGTTCAAGGTCGAGAGCGGAAACCTTCTTATAGCAATGGTGTAATATGTCAAAATTCAGCAAAATCATATCTCAACGAATTGGCTGGGAAGTTCACCTGAAACCCTTTCTTGATAAAAAACTGCCATCGAACTTAGGCTGGTCCGCGACCCTGGGCAGCCTGTGTGTTCTCCTGTTCGGCCTCATGGCAGTGACCGGGATGTTCCTTGCCATGTATTACAACCCATCTCCGGACAAGGCATACGCCTCTATTGACTACATCATGAACGAGGTTCCCGCAGGCTCACTTCTGCGGGGATTTCATCACTGGGGTGCCGGAGCCATGGTCTTGGCGGTCTTCTTGCATCTGATTGCAGTCTTCTTTTCTGGTTCCTTTAAAGCACCCCGGGAACTGACATGGATTTTCGGTGTTTGCCTGCTCCTGATTACCCTTGGTCTGGGTTTTACCGGCTACCTTTTGCCATGGGACCAGAAAGCCTTCTGGGCAACTGTTGTCAGCGCGAACATCCCCAAGGACCTTCCGGTGATCGGACCGTTAATCACCAACCTGTTGTTGTCCGGCGATGACATTTCCGGTTTTACCATCACCCGTTTCTATGCGATTCATATGCTGGTCCTGCCTTCCTTGATGCTGATGCTGATCGCCGGACACATCTATCTTGTCCGCCTCCACGGCGTATGCGAGCATGAATCGTCAAAGCCTGCTGATTCTTCCGGAAAAGCAAACCGGATATACAGATTTTTTCCTGAACACATGGCCCGAAGCTCACTGGTATTCCTGGTAGTTTTATGCATTATTCTCCTCTTGTCCCTCTTTGGGGAAATCCCCAGGGAAGAAATTGCACGAACCATTGATGAAAGTTATCTGCCCCGCCCAGAATGGTATTACATGTGGCTCTTCCAGCTCCTCACTTATTTTTCAGGTTCCACCGAGGTGATCGGCAGCTTAGTGATTCCAGCCCTTGGTGTAATGCTCTTGTTCGCCCTGCCGTTCATCGAAAAATCAAAATTTATCGGCAGCGTCAACCGGCCCCTGGCTGTCTCAGCTGGCGTTACCGTCGTTGTCGGTATTGTCTATCTGACCGTGACCGGATTTGCCGGGACGCTAAGCTACGGTAACACATTCGTGATTCCTGACCGGACCCTGTCCAGGACGGAAAACCATGGCCTCCGAATATATGCACAACAAGAATGCGCCTACTGCCATAACATCATGGGAAAGGGTGGCCGCAGGATAGGGCCAGACCTTTCAAATATGAAGGCCAAAGGTCGAACCCGGGAGTTTTTGACGGCGTTTATCAAAGACCCTCAATCCCAGAGCCGGTTTTCCATTATGCCCAAATACGCTCTCCAGGAAAATGAACTCTTAGACTTAAGCGATTTTATTCTGGCTTTAGATTTCAAGAAGAACAAACCACGCACCATTAAGAAGGATGATATTATGCCGATGACACCCGTTTTGAACGGTACTGATTAAACGAACAAAGACTTTAAAATATTTTTATGGCCTAACGCATATTTTCGGATGCGGACCGGCCGACAAATAACCGTAAATAGTCATCATTATCAATGGAGGAAAGCAGCATGATTCAATTTCTAATTCACGAAAAATTGGATACAGTTGGTGTCGCAACGGTTCCAATCAATTCTGGCGAAACGGTCCAAGGACTTTTCATGGACAACCAAAAACAGCTGGAAGTAACAGTCTCTCAGGATATTCCCCTGGGACATAAAATTGCTATACAAGACCATGAAACAGACGCGTCCGTCATAAAATATGGTGCAGATATCGGACGGGTATCTGAGCCCATCAAAAAAGGCCAACATGTTCATATTCACAATTTGAAAACAAGGAGGTGGTAATCATGGAGAACCCTACCGTTATGGCATATCGCCGTGAAAACGGCCGCGTCGGCATCCGGAATCACGTCATCATCCTTCCTTTGGATGATCTGAGCAATGCCGCCAGTGAAAATGTGGCCCACAACATCAAGGGCTGCAAAGCCCTGCCTCATGCCTATGGCCGGCTTCAGTTCGGTGAAGATCTGGAGCTGTTTTTTCGAACCCTGATCGGTACCGGCGCCAATCCCAATGTAGCAGCTGTTGTGGTCATCGGGATCGAACCGGAATGGACCAACCGCGTTGTCGAAGGAATTGCCAAAACAGGCAAACCAGTGAGTGGTTTTGCCATTGAGCGCCATGGGGATATCAAAACCGTTGAAATGGCTTCATGGAAAGCCAAGGAATATGTGCACTGGGCCAGCGAGCTCAAAAGAGAACCCTGCGACCTGAGCGAAATCTGGGTGTCCACCAAATGCGGAGAATCCGACACCACCTCCGGCCTGGCATCCAACCCCAGTGTCGGCAATGCCTTTGAAAAACTGGTTACTATAGGCGGCACCTGCTCTTTTGGCGAAACCAGTGAAATCACCGGGGCGGAAGACACGGTGAAACAGCGGGCCAAAACCCCGGAAGCAGCCGAACAGTTCACGTACTTTTTTGACCGGTATGCGGCCATGATCGACCGGAACAAAACCGATGACCTTTCCGGAAGCCAGCCCACCAAGGGAAACATTGCCGGCGGATTGACCACCATCGAAGAAAAAGCCTTCGGCAATGTCCAGAAAATCGGCAAAACCATCAATTATGAAGGCGCTTTGGATAAAGCCGTTACCCCCACCGGTCCCGGACTGTGGTATATGGATTCTTCCAGCGCTGCGGCTGAAGCTGTGACCCTCTGGGCAGCTGCCGGATTTGTGGCCCATTTTTTCCCCACCGGTCAGGGCAATATCATCGGCAACCCCATCGAACCGGTGATCAAATTGACGGCCAATCCGCGGACAGCCAGTGACATGTCCGAACACATAGACTATGATTGTTCCGCCATCCTGCGGGGAGAAATGACCCTGGACGAATCAGGGATCAATTTGCTCGGGCTGCTGATCCGCACATGCAACGGCCGGCTGACCGCTCAGGAAGTGCTGGGACATGAAGAGTATGTTTTAACCAAACTGTATGAGAGTGCATAATCATTAACGGGACAGCAACGGCCGATTTTTTAAAAGACCGCTTCAAGCTTGTTCTTTGAAGTGTCATGAGCGGCCCGTGCCGGCAAACGGAATTTCACCCAATTCTGCCGGCACACCTGCTCACCATTAAAAGAAAAGGAATCGGACATATCATCCTCTGGAGGACTAATAATGGCTGAAATTGATTACCAGATTGTTGAAGATGCTGCCAAGGAAACATACATCCGCGCCCTGTGCGACTTGCCGCCGGATGTCCGGGAAGCATTGAAACGTGCCTATCACAAAGAAACCAATCCCACGGCCCGTGAAGTTTTCAAGGCGATCTTCAAAACCATCGAGGTGGCGGATGAACATAAAACCTTGATCTGCCAAGACACGGGCCTTCCTATTTACATGGTGAAAATCGGTTCCCGGTTTCCCTGGAACGGGTTTCAGATCAAAAAACGGTTAAATATGGGTGCCAGGCGGGCTACCCAGGAATTTCCTTTTCGGGGGAGTTCAACCCATACCCTGACCCGGGTCAATCCTCAGACATCGGTGGGAGAAGGGCTGCCCGTGATACATTATGATTTCATCGAGGATGCAGAGCATCTGGATATCCTGATGATCCCCAAAGGGTCGGGATCAGAAAACATGAGCAAAATGAAAATGTTCTATCCTGCCCACGGTATTTCAGCACTCAAAAAATTCGTCATCGACACGGTCTTTGAAACCGGTGCAAACCCCTGCCCGCCCGGAATCATCGGTGTGGGCCTCGGCGGAACTGCGGACCTTGTCATGAAACTTGCCAAGGAAGCCATTGCCCGTCCAGTGGGTCAGCGCCACCATGATCCTGAGATAGCCAAATTAGAACAAGAACTTGAAGAGGCCATCAATGACATGGGCCGAGGTCCCATGGGGCTCGGGGGAGATATCACCACACTGGCTGTCCACATTGAAACCGCCCACACGCACATTACCCAGAACCCCATTGCCATCAACACCCAGTGCTGGCCGGCACGGCGTGCCAGGGCCCAAATATACCCTGACGGCCGCGTGGAATACGGATATTAATCATTACAAGGAGATCAACGAATGGCAAAAACTCACCACCTTCAAACTCCTTTTTCCGAGGACGTCATCAGGGGGCTTCACGCCGAGGACATCGTTTACTTTGACGGAACCCTGTTCGGTATCCGGGACCTGACCCAGATCTACATGTTCGATCAAGGGCATACCCCACCGGTAAGTCTTGAAGGAATGCCCTGCATCCACACCGCCCCCAGCCTGAAAAAAGTTGGAGATACGTGGGAAAAAATCTGCGTGGGCACGACCACCAGCACCCGTATGGAACGGTTCTCACCTGATCTCATCGGCCAGTACGGTGTTAAGGCCATTATCGGTAAAGGTGGTCTGTACGAGGGCAGCCTCAAGGCCATGCAGGAGCATGCCGCAGTATACCTGGCCATCGTGGGCGGTTCAGCAGCCCTTGAAACACTCCAGATACAGGAAATTGAGGCCGTCTACTGGGAGCATCTCCATCCGGAGGCCCTGTACAAATTTCGTGTCAAAGATTTCGGCCCATTGACCGTGGCCATGGACAGCCACGGCAGGCACCTGTTTGAAGAAGTCAAGGAAAAAACACGCAAAAGGCTGCCTGAAATTTATCACCGGTTGGGCATCGAAGCATAATGAAAATAGACACGTCCCGATCGCCCGCGCTTACAGGTCTCTCGATCCGCCTGCGTGATCATCAAGTGCCGGGGAAAACCATGTGAAGATTGATGGATTAATGCAAGCATCATGCGCCCCAAACCCATTCAGGCCTAAACCAGCGGCGCCTGAACAGTTTTAAGCACGACAACCCTTTGATGGAATCGGAATAAAGTCCATGTCACCGGTTGACATACTTATTATCAGCGTGGCGGTTTTTGGTTCAGGTGTGATCAAGAACGGCGTCGGCGTCGGTGCCGGTATTTTTCTTTTGCCCATTCTTACTCTGGTGCTTCCACCGAAACTGGCACTGGGACTGGGTGCACCAGCCATGTTGATTTCCGATATCGTCGGGGTAAAAAATTACTGGATGGAATGGGATAAAAAAGAATTATCCTTTCTGCTCCCCTTTGCCGCCCTGGGTGTCATCATCGGATGCTACCTCATAGACATCACCCCCGAACACCTGTTCAAACAGATCATCGGTGTTTTTGCCCTGGTTTTTTCATCCATACACATAATTATAACCGCCTGGAAACGGTATCCAAAAAAGGAAAGACAGGCATCCGGACCGGCAAAACAAGCCGAAAGCCGCCCGGTGGTTACCATGCTGTTCGGGCTTCTGGGAGGAATTGCCAGCACCGTGGCCCATGCCGGCGGCCTCATGATGAGTGTTTTCATGTTCCAAAAAAACACCGGTTCCCGGGTCTTTGTGGGAACCCTGGTCTTTTTTTTCGCCCTGACCAACCTTTTCAAAATCGGGGCCTACATGAAAATCCAAATCATAACCAGCCAGGTCATGCTCATGGTAGCCGCTCTATCACCGGTGATCATCCTCGGCGGCTTTGTGGGAAACTACCTGAACAAGCGGATACCTCAGGAAATGTTCAGGATAATGATTCTTTTGATCATATTTTTCATCGGACTTCGAATTCTTTGGTAAGCGTAATTCCCTGGTCTTTAAAACCTTACCGCTTTCTTTTGAAATACGAGTTGTTCGAATGCAAAGAATAAATAGATGTACATTTATATGCAGATACAAATTTTTTACTAAATATTCAGTTCAATAACAACAGAGATGGCATGCCTCAGCATGACAAAGCACAGCTGAAATTGCCTGTCTGCTGAACAGTGCTTAACAAAAAGAGGAGGACTGATGAATTGTAACAAAATCTTTGAGTTCCTGTCCCCTGCAAAAAGTATTTTTGAAGTCGGCGGGACAAAAAAACTAGGGAAAATCATCGCGTCAGAAGGATGGAAAAATGCCTTCATCGCTGGTGACAAAAAGATTGTTAACTCCGGGTTGCGACAAAAAATGAGGTGAAACCATGCCGTTTGGATATAATGGAAAAATTTTGCATGTAAATTTGACAGACTGCAGCTGGGAGATTGAAGAACCCAGTGAAACCTGGTATCGGACCTATGTGGGCGGCACTGCGCTGGCAGCCTATTATTTGCTCAAATACCTTAAGCCTGGCTTAAACCCACTTTCAAAAGAAAATGTCCTGGTATTTGCCTGCAGTGTGGTCACCGGCGCCCCGTTATCAGGCTATAGCCGTTATACGGTCGCTGCCAAATCACCATTGACCGGGGCAATCGGGAGAACCGAAGCAGGTGGATATTTTGGCCCGGAATTAAAGTTTGCGGGATTCGATGCAGTGGTGTTGACGGGACGATCGCCTAAACCTGTCTATCTGTATATTAATGATGGCAAAGTAGAGATCCGTGATGCAGGTGCGCTTTGGGGACAGGACAATTGGAAAACTCTGGAAAAGATCCGGGATGAAACCAATGAAAAAATGGTCCGGGTAGCTTCCATCGGGATAGCGGGTGAGAGGATGGTCCCTTATGCCTGTGTTCAGAACGATCTGGAACACTTTAACGGCCGTACTGGAATGGGGGCTGTCATGGGGTCGAAGAATCTCAAAGCTGTCGCGGTGAGAGGGCACAAAAAATTACAGATGGCTGATCCACAGATGGTTAAGGTAATCCGTGAATGGCACAATGACCGGATCAAAGTTCATCCCCCAAATGTTAATCTGTCAAAATTTGGAACCACGATTCTGGTAAAAGGTCTTAATGTTACAGGGATTCTTCCTACACGCAATTTTCGGGACGGCGTTTTTGAAGGCGCTGACAGCATTAATCATGAGACTTACCATAACACCATATTTGAATCAAACAGTACATGTTACGCCTGTGCAGTCCGTTGTAAACGCCGGGTTTCCTTGAAGGATGAGAAATATCCTCTGAACAAGCATTTTGGTGGACCGGAATATGAAACCATCGCCGGCTTAGGTTCGATGTGCGGTATAGACAATTTACCGGCTGTAGCCCACGGCAATCAGCGTTGCAATCTTCTGGGGCTTGATACAATATCTACGGGTTCAGTCATTGCGTTTGCTTTTGAGTGTTTTGAAAAGGGAATACTCACTAAAGACGATACAGATGGTCGCCCTCTGAACTGGGGGGATGCCGATGCCATGATCTGGTTGATAGAAGAAATTGCAAACCGCCGCGGCATTGGTGAAATTCTTTCTGAGGGTGTCCGAAAAGCTGCCGATATTATTGGCAAGGGCGCAGAAAAATATGCCTTCCATATCAAAGGACAAGAGATGCCTATGCACGATGGCCGGGGAAAGACCGGAATGGGTATGGGATTTGCTTTATCACCAACCGGAGCTGAACATATGGAGTCCCCTCATGATGTCGCTTTCCAGGGTGACGGTGTAAGCAAACTCTATGGCCTTGGAATTTTTGAGCCGATTGAACCCCTTAATACAAACGCGCAGAAAGTAAGATTCTTTGTCAACGGCCAAAAGGCCTGGCAAATCAACAACTGTTATGGTATCTGTAATTTTTGTTCCGTGCCCATTCACGCCATGACGTTTCAAATGCTGGTAGATTCCATACGTGCAATTACCGGTTGGGATACCAGCCTGTACGACATGATGAGGGTATCAGAACGTAGTAATGTAATGTCGCGGGTTTTCAATAACCGGGAAGGTTTTAAAACTGAGGACGACAGGATTATCCGCCGCTGGCATGAACCCATGCCCACGGGTCCTCTCAAGGAACAAAATATCGATCCGGATGAATTTCAGGGGGCTTTGGCCCTTTATTATGAGATTTCTGGGTGGGATAAAGAAGGCAACCCCACCCGCGGCAAATTAGTGGATTTGAATTTGGAATGGCTGATTGATGAAAGTTAATGTCATGTTTTTTGCCACGCTTGGAAAAAATCGAAATCAGGGAATAGAAGAAGTGCATCTTTCGAAAGGTACCACCGTTGATGATCTTCTGAAAACGCTTATGATCGATACAACTCAAGTGTGCACACTGTCTGTTAATAAAAAAATGGCTACCTTTGATCAGGTGCTTTCAGACGGTGACAATGTAACGATTACCCCCCCCATCGGGGGGGGATAATCGTTCATAAATCAAATTACTGCCTTGTGGCTGAACGGAAACCTTGCTTTTGAAATTTTCGGGGACGGATGCCTGGCAAAATTTTCAATCAATTATTACAATTCTCAAAGGTTTTGTGAAGTATATTTAATATATCATTTTTGTCACAATCTTTTGGATTTGTCAATTGCATGCCAGAACTCAATGTTTCATCAGCAATGCGTGACAATAACTTCTCATTGATATCAAACGAATTACAATCTGCCTGGATACCGATATCATCCATAAGCCTCACAACTGCACTGACCGCTGATTGGGCCTTTTTCACAGATGGCCCATCTTGTATGGCTCCTTCCAGCCCGACAGCAATGTCCACAAACTTATCTGGACATGCAGTAAGGTTGAACTCCATTACATGAGGCATCAACACTGCACAAGCCACCCCATGAGGCCAATGGAAATGCGCCCCAACAGGATGCCCCATAGCATGCACAAGTCCCAACCTTGCTATATTGAAGGCCATGGAACCCATAGAGCTCGCCAATAACATACCAGATGCCGCTTCAACGTCGGTTGGATCAGAAACAAAACGCCTTAAATATCTACCTACGAGATAAAAATTCTGCCTGCAGTAAGCGTCAGTCATGAAGTTTGACCATTTTGATACATAGGCCTCGACGCCATGCGAAAGTGCATCCATTCCCGTTGCAGCCGCAAGTTTCGGTGGCGTGGTCTGCAGCAACCCAGGGTCAAGAAGTGCGACTTTAGGAATCTGCATCGCACTCCTGAAGGAAAATTTGTAATTTTTTTCCGTGTCATTAATTACAGCTCCAAAACTTAATTCACTGCCACTTCCTGCTGTGGTGGGAACTGCAACCGTTGGTACAGGAGGATTCTTGAATTTTTCAGGCCCCTCATAGTCTCTTAAGTTACCGGGATTGTTTGCAAGGCAACCAATCCCTTTAGCTGTGTCCATGACACTTCCGCCGCCGACACTCAGGATGATATCACTTTGTTCACCCTGCATAACATCCAATCCTTCCTGCACCTTCGTCAAAGTAGCTTCATGCCCGACATCTGAAAAGATAGTGTAAGCGACACCATTCTTCTCCAACGAAGAGAGGATTCTGTCCAGCAAGTTTGCCTTACTTACGCCTGGATCAGTTACCACCAGGACGTTTCGGCATCCGAGTGACTGAATGACTTCACCGGCAGTTTTTGATATGCCAACGCCAAATATAACCTTTGTGGGGAAATACAATTCAAAATTTTGAGTCACCATCGTCATTATTCTCCGAATCTCTTTATTTTATTAATAGCAACCTACTTTTTGTTCAACAAACAGGGTCAATTTTTCAAAAATACCAGGGACAGATAGGGAACCTGCCAAATGATAATAAGGCCTATTACCAGGGCCATGAGATATGGAATGGCTTTCACCGCAATCCGTGTAAAGGGGACACCAGTGACGCTGCTTGCCACGAATAGGTTCAGTCCAAGGGGCGGAGTGACAAATCCAATGGCCAGAGTAACTACCACCATGACGCCAAAATGGACGGGATGATAACCGAGGGTGTTCGCCACCGGGACTAAAAGCGGCGTCAGGAGAAGAATATTAGGCGTAGCCTCCATAACGCACCCTGCGATGAGAATTATCACCAAAACCAACCCCATAACCGCAGTCGGATTTTCTGAAAACCCCAGAAAAAATTGAACTCCAGACTCAGGAAGTCCGGTTACAGCCAGGACCTCAGAAAAAATCACCGCCATGGCGATGATTGGTGCGATCATTCCATTTACACGGGAACTTTGGGACATGATTACTGGAAGTTGTTTGACCTTTATTTCTCTGGTAACGAAAAGTCCGGCAAAAAGACAATAAAAGACCGCTATACCAGCGGCTTCGGTCGGGGAAAATACACCACCGTATATTCCCCCCAGTATAATAGCGGTAGCACCGAAAGCCAATTTGGCTTTCCATGCCGCCCGAAGCGCTGTTTGCAAATCGAAAGGAAAGGTACTCCCGTATCCCCGTCGCCAGCAGACCACCAGTGCTGCAATTGACATGGCGGAGATCAACACCAGGCCTGGAAGAATGCCACCAAGAAACAGATCACCAATCGACGTGCCGGCAGTAACGCCATAGAGAATAAAAACGATACTTGGAGGCGTGATGATTCCTACGGTACCACAGCAGGCTATTGTTGCAGCGGAGAAATCTTCCGGGTAACCATCCTCTTTGAGTTCGGGGACCATCATTCTCCCCATGGCGGCAACGGTTGCGGAATTGGACCCGCTTATTGCCGCAAACCCTTCTGCAGCAACCATGGTTGTAACTGCCAGCCCCCCTCGCACCCAGCCGACCAGAGACTTGGCAAGTACGACAAACATATGGGAAATCCCCCCAGCTGACACCAAGTCTCCTGTTAGAATATAAAGGGGCATCGCCAGTAACGGGAAAATGTCAATTGCACTGAATGCAGTAAATCCGACATTTGCCAGCGGGAAGGCATTCGTCACAAGTGTCATCAAAATTGCCCCGATCCCAAGGCAAACCAATATTTCTACACCCAGCAAGAGCAGCACAGCGGTAATCAGCAAACATGCTAATTCCAAGAATTCCAATTTTCTTCTCCTTTCATCTACTGGTTCTTTGAGCCACAATCACGCCGATCTTAACAAATGAAATATTCAATCCTCGACCAGCGGCCGCCCGAGACGAAATCTTTGAAGCGTATCAAAAAACCGTTGAACAACCCTAATTGAGATCAGAATCCAGCCTGTGGTAATAGCAGAAGTAGCCAGAGCAAAGGGAAGGTTCGCCCCAAACATTTGGTGTCCGTATTTAATACTCTCTATCACCGGAAACATTGAATAATAAGCTATCGTCACGGACAAGATAAAAAAACAAACATCACTCAATACAAACGCATAGTATTTTTGTGTCCGGGTCATCCGGTGGCGCAAAGCCTCAACAGAGAGGTGCCTTCGGCCGTGAACACCATGAGCAGCTGCCAAGTATGTCATCCAAATGAAAGCATAAATTGCTGTCTCTTCACCCCAGGAACTGCTGGCGCCGAAAAAGTACCGGCGGCAGACCTCAACAACAATAATCCCAGCCATATATGAATAAAAAACAAAACAGAGCCAATACTCGATATTCTCATCTATCCATTTGACCAATTTCATGAGTTCTCCTAACACTTGCCATCCAAATCTATCTCCAAGAAGCAACCAAGACCTGCCCCGGCTCAAAATCCAGTAAGGCATTGACCTTTCGGTTTATCGCCTCACTGGATTTCAGAATAACCGCCTATGCCTTCCACCATCGTCCTTTTTCGGTATCTCCTGATTTTGCTACCCGCGTTACTGCTTCAAATTCCTTTTGCCCGAACTGCTTCACCATGGGTTCAAAGCGCTCTTTGTTATTCTCGAAAGAGAGAAATTCCTGCCAGGCAGCCTTCTCCTCGGCAGTTAAAATGACCTGCCTAGCTCCAACTTTTTTCCAGATGGCATCGGGAGGGGAGTTTGGCCTGAGCCCAGCTTGAAGAGAATGGAGCGGCTCGTAAATGGCTTCGATAAACAGCTGTGTCTGATATGAGGCTTCCAAAACAGCTTCTTGCAGGACAGGTGATAATTTTTTAAACCATCTGGTATTGAGCCAAAATGTGTCGGCATTATACATAAATTCAGTATTTACAAGTTGGCCGACCACTTCGTGAATGCCTGCGTCGGCCACCGAAGCTGGACCGACATGGATGCCGTCAATAGCCCCTTCTTTCATGGCGGTGTATACCTCACCCCAGGCAATCGGGGTGGGGCTGGATGGCAAAATATCAAAAATTGCTTGCTCAAGCTTCGAACCTGTCACGCGAATCTTCAGCCCATTGAGATGTTCGGGCAATCGAACATCGCCCGGAAGCCCCATTTTCAATTCAAGCCATCGTGTCTGTGGGAAAGTTGCGAGATTCATAACGCCCTGGGCCATACTTGTTGCCCGGAGTGTGTCGTTGATTTCCTTCGAATAAAGTAGCTTCCAATAATTTTCTACCGGACCGACAGCAAAAGGGATATCCGTTACGTTCCATACTGGTGCGAAGGCGGCCATATTCTGAGTGCTTGCAGTACAGGCTTGAATAATGCCTTGCTGAACTTTTCTGGCTGCTTTGACCTGCCCCCCAAGCGCCCCCCCTTCGACAATCTGGACATAAATCGAACCGTTGGAATGTTTTTCTATGTTTTCTTTAAGTCTCCACGCCCCGACAACCCACATAGTTGAAGTACATATCACTCCGTCCGGCCAGCGATTGGCCACCCCGTCCAATCCTAATATCAAATTATGTTTGGCTTTTGCAGCCTTTTTTTTCTCTTCATCCGCCTGAATTGAAATTTGCTGTTTAATTTCTTTTTCTCCCGCATTAGCAACTGCAGCCAATACCCCTCCTATAGCGGCAGTCGTCCCAAAGGTGGCACACAGATGTAAAAAATTACGGCGATCCAGTTTTTTAAACTTCTGTTGATCTTGTTTTTCCATAACGAGCCTCCTGATTAAATTTTCAAAAAATTAGTAAGGTTGAATTGTTAATTTCAATCTCATCTTGATGAGTGTCCATTAATCTTGTCGCCCATGATTGGACTATTAAGATGGGCAAAAGAATACCCGTCTGCAGTTAGCACCAATTAGAGCGCGATCACCCCTTTTCGGCAAAATCAGCCTTTGTGATCCAAATTTGCACAATACATGCCACACAAAAACGAAAAAAGGTAACTCGCTGAAATTGCACCTTATGAATGCATTTTAGGAAGGCCATTACTGCAAACGAGGCTGCAGTAATGCAGGACAGCCAAAAAATGGCCGAGCGAATTTCTCTAATATAGTTTTTTATATCAAATAGTTATGGTGATTTCTGCAAAAATGCGGCTGCCTGCAATTATGCAGGCAAGGCGATACTAGGGGGCTAATATGTTAAATTTTGTTAATTTTCTTGACAGGGTTGTTGGATGAATTTGCAGCATATCTGCGGCTTGTTGAATTGACGAACTCTTTTCAACGACCTTCTGCAAGAGCTTGCATTCATAATTTGACACCGCCTGCTTCAAAGGTGGAATTTTTTCATTTACACTGGAATCGGGTATGGAATTTATCCGGATTTCACGCGGCAGATCAGTGGGAACCAGGACATCCCCCTCACTGAAGACGGTGATTCGTTCGATAATATTAATTAGTTCTCTGACATTACCGGGAAAATCATACTGTCTTAACAATTCAATTAAAATTGGGTGAAAGCGCTTTCTGCCCTCCATTTTACGATTAAGCTTCTGAAGAATGTTTTCACATAAAAGTGGAATGTCATCCCGGCGCTTCCGCAAAGGCGGAATATCTATGGGTATGACATTGAGTCTGTAATAGAGATCTTCCCGGAAAAGCCCATGTTTAACGTGTTCAAAAATATTTTTATTTGTCGCGGCAATAATTCGGACATCAACTGAAGTCGTTTGATTCGCCC
Source organism: Desulfotignum sp. (assembly GCA_011390695.1). Next base: position 3,214 of record JAABRW010000414.1, on the reverse strand, counting down.
CCACGGGTTTAATTTTTTTTTCTTCAATAACCTCAAGCAGCTTAACCTGCATTTCAAGTGGGAGTTCAGCGATTTCGTCAAAAAAAACAGTTCCTTTGTCCGCTACTTCAACAAGACCCATCTTACCACTCGATAACGCACCGGTGAATGCCCCCTTCTCGTAACCGAAAAGCTCACTTTCCATTAGGCTGTGGGGGATGGTACCACAATTTATCTTAATAAAGGCCTGATCCTTGCGCTGACTCATTTCGTGTATCAGTCTTGCCAGCATGCTTTTGCCCACTCCAGACTCCCCGGTCAGAAGAATCAGCGCCTCAGTCTTCGCCGCTTTCATGGTTTTGACTAAAATTCTTCGCATGACCTGACTGGTAGCAACCATTTCCTGCATGGCATGTTCTTTCTCATGATATTCCTGGAGCGCCTGATAATATAAGTTTCTCTTGTTGCGGGTTTTTTCTAGCTGCCTTTTGAGCTCGTTGAGTTCTGTAATATCACGAATGTTGACCACCACTTTGGATATATTTCCGTCATCATCCCATACGGGAGTCCCGGTGACTATCACCTCTTTTTTCTCTTTAATTACCTGCAACAGTGTAATTTGCTTTTTCTGTTTTAGAACTTCTAACGTGACGGAAATATCAACAACCTTGTCTTTAACAAGTGATTTTGATTGTTTACCAATCAGACTCTCTCGCTGAATACCGGTAATTTTTTCATAAGATCTATTTACTCTCAGACAATTGGCACTCCCATCTGATACAAAGAGGCCATCGTAGGAAGTCTCAAAAATCACCTCTAACTCTCTATGTAATTTTTGAAAATTAGAAAGTTGAGAAATAATCGCTTCGTATTCCGAAATATCTTGAAAAACTGAGATAATGCCGACTATTTTTTCTTTGACAAATATTGGAGCACGATTTGTTATAATTGTTGCCCCACTGAAAGTTATTTTTCTGCCGACCTGCGGTTGGCCTGTTTTAAATATGATTTCAAAGTCATCACATACTTCTGGTCTAATTTCATTAATATTCCGGCCTCTAAAATCAACTTCCCCATCACTGAAAATTATTCTTGCAGCTTTGTTGTAGATCAGAACAATTCCATCCCTGTTTACTACGATGATACCATTTTGTGATGAATCAATACTCAAGGATATGATTTTTTGGTCATAAGAAGAAAGCATAATACTACCTATTTCAACTTTCGGGTTTAAGCATTACTGGCTGACTTTCGTTTTTTAGCAAACCGGCAAATTGCAAATTGAAAAATGTAACTGTTCAGCTCATGTATAAGAAAATTTCCTTGTTTTGACAACCACAAAATTACCCTTAACGTTGCATAAAAATTTGTAAAAACTACTTCCAAAAACCACTCAAATCATGCAGCTTCAAGAAGTTTGTCCATAATATGCACCAGATCCTTTTTTACAGCACGGTTTGCACTCATTACCAAGGTGAGTTTCCCTTGAGGCCTGATAAACCTGCCGGCTCGCTGAAGGATCTGATGACGGATCGTATCAAGTCTTTTGAATGTCCATCCTGCTGGGCGTTTTGGTCTGGTATGTGTTTTTCCCGGGTTTGCAACCATCTGCATCTCACGGGATAAGTTGTGGGCCATCATCGATGCCAGAGTGAAAATCCGGTTGGCGTTGAGCCTTTTGCATGGGATAACGCTGAGGACCGTATCATTTTTGGCATTTCCAAACAAAACTTCCTGAGATCCGCGGCCATTATGAAACAGGACAACTGCTTTTGCCGATTCCATTTTATTGGTTACAACCACCTTGTACTGATACTCTTTGGAGACCGGTTCAAAAAGATCCAGCTGAAGAGCGCCTTTCTGGATCTTTTTCACTTTTTTTCTGGTGAACACAAACCGATACCGGCTGTTCCAGGATTTTGGTTTCCATTGAGCTTCAAAATACGACCAGTTGTCATCAATATCGATCCATGAATCGCAGGTTTCTATCAATTGTTTGAGCTCTGTGAACGGGTGAAAAGGAACGGAGGCGGTGAAACTGATCCGCCTTTGAGACATCATATCAATGATTTTCTGATTGAAAAATGCCCCATCCATCCGGGATTCAATGATTGATCCGGGAAATTGAGCCCTGATATGTTCAAAACATTTTCATGAATTCAGAGGCACCATTTGAATCATGGACATCGCCGGGGCGATGGTGCATATCAAAAAATTGACCGGTCTGGGCAATGGTGCAAAACAGGGGATAATAGCTTCTGGACCCTTTCCTGACTTTGTTGAGACCAACGGCAGTACCTTGGGCATGTCCTTTTGTCGACAATACAGATCCGTCGAAATCCATAGTCAAGCGCGGGAACTGTTCCCGCACCAGGCCTTCAACCACAAGGGATCGGGACAGGTTTTGCACGTTATCAACGCTGGCATCATCCATTTGTGAAAGATTTCTTGAAATGGTCGATACATCCGGAAGAGACCGGAGGCCCAGCGTTCGGAGAATCATTGGATCGTCTTTGTAATAGGCAATTTCACGCAATCGTCTGAAACCCAAAATCAAGTGGGTGACAAGAAGCATTACCACCAGGTGATGGCCGAATATAGGGGATATCTTCAGATGGGAAAAACATCCTTTCAACCTTTTTTTCAGTGCAAGCCGCTTGAACAGGAGTTGAAAAACAATCATGCCGGAAAAAGATGTCAGTTCCTGATCTTCAAAACGGATTGTCGGAATTTTGTGGAATTTAGCAAAAATTTGTGCTTTACTGGACTTCACTTGAGGTGGCCTCCTGAATATGGTTGTTTTTTGTTTTGATAACTCATTATAAGCTTTATTCATGGGGCTCCTCAAGAATTTTTTTACTTACTTGCTATCTTCTTTATGCAATATTAGGGTTTTCAAAACTATTCAGATATACTTCCTCCCTTCGCAACCAACCAGGCTTTTGGCCATGATCAGTCCCTGCAGACCAGGCTGCAGGTCATCCCGGTTTTCCCCTCCACTCTGTTACCAGGCTTCACAGGCCGGAATTTCAATACTACTACGGATTCTTCTGCCACCTCACACAGCATCGGATTGTCTCGGATTTCTCCTTGATGTCTCCTATCCTGTAAGGAACTGTATGAGGCTTCCCCGGTTAAGGCGAACACCCTGTGAGCAATGCCATCCTCAATCACACCATGGGACTGACCAGGTATCGGGCTTTGCGCTATTGTGCACGCTTACCCTCCCATCATG
>JAABRW010000335.1 GCA_011390695.1 Desulfotignum sp. | reverse complement strand
ATGACGGAAACGTCTATTTTTCCATTGACGCGTTTGAAAAATACGGCAAACTGTCGGGCAGAAACCCGGAAGACATGCGGGCCGGGTCACGCATCGCAGTGGAGGAGAAAAAGAAGAATCCCTTGGATTTCACCCTGTGGAAACCGGCCAAACCTGAAGAACCCTATTGGGAAAGTCCCTGGGGCAACGGACGGCCCGGCTGGCACATCGAGTGCTCAGCCATGAGCCATGAATATTTAGGAAAAGGGTTTGACATCCACGGCGGGGGCAAGGACCTGATCTTTCCCCACCATGAGAACGAGATCGCCCAGAGCGAGGCTTTGTTCGGCACCCAGTTTGTGAAATACTGGATCCACAACGGGTTTGTGGACATCAACAACGAGAAGATGTCCAAATCCCTGGGCAACTTCACCATGATCAAGGATGTTCTGGAACGGTATTCGCCGGAGGTGATCCGGATGTTTCTTTTGTCCAATCACTACCGCAGTCCCATTGATTTCAGTGATCAGTCCATGCACGAGGTGGGGATGGGCCTGGACCGGATCTACGGGTTTATGGAACGTCTGGAAAACCTGGGCATCACCCCGGATACAGATGACAGCTCCGGGAGCGGACCGCTGTGGCAGGCATTTTCCGATGCCATGAACGATGATTTCAACTCGGCAAAAGGACTGGCAGCCGTGTTTGAAACCGTGAAAAAAGGCAACAAGGTTCTGGACCAGGCTTCAGACCAGCCTGATGATGCTGTTTTGGCCGAAATGGCACAGATCAGAACGGACATGGCCGCCATCTCCGGCATCCTGGGGATTTTCCTTGAAACGCCCTCTGCCTGGTTTGCGGCTAAAAAGGACAAGGGCATGGCGGATATGCACGTGACACCGGAACAGGTGGAGGCATTGATCGCTGAGCGGACCCAGGCCAGAAAAAACAAGAACTTTGCCCGGGCTGACGAGATCAGAGACCAGCTCCAGGAGATGAATATTATTCTGGAGGACGGTGCTGCCGGCACCACCTGGCGGTTTGCCTAACCCGTTTCGGCTGATGGTCAGACATCCTTAGGTCTTACGCCTCAGTTTCTGTTAAAAAACCTATCCGGTCCGCATGGGAATGATGTTTTCCGTTTCCCGGGCCGACAGGTTCACCCCCACCCGGATCGCCTTGAGTCCCATGACATCGGGCAGATCATCCAGGTCCATAAATTCCGGGTCCTTTTTCAGCTGGCCCAGATCGGTGAGAAACCGGATGTGCTGCTCAATCTCCCTTTGTTCTGCGGAATTGGCATACACCAGGGCAATGCGCCCCGGCTGGGTGAGGCGCTCCCCGGAATCCTTGACCACAGCCTTGTCCAGACGGGACTTGATGATCTCATGGCGCACATCATAGGCCCCGTCCACATCGAACCGTTTTTCATCATACCGGAACCGGATGGACAGGGGGGAGTGATTCACCAGGATGAGGTGGCAGGTATCCAGCGGGATCTTCAGGTCCGGCTTGACTTTTTGTGTCTGCCGGGCCATGCCGCAGGCCACCATGATCTGCCACAGGGTCATGTCCTTGATGTGAAACCCTGACAGGATGCCGCTTTCCATCATGGCGGCACCGATGTACATCATATAGTCTACCCCGTCGGTCTGGCGTTTTTCAAAATAATGGGGAAAGGATTCCTGGATCCGGGCATCCTCTTTCTCCACATAGGAGGAAAGGGCAGCATTCAAGGCAGCCACGCTGTCCTCGTATTCCTTTTGCTTGTGATGGACCATGCCGCTCACCGGGTCCACGGCCCGGTTGTAGCGGTCGATCTTTTCCGCCATGTCCGGGGAGATGCCTTTCAGGGAATCAAAGGTGGCTGCCACTTCCTGGTTCAAAAGCTGGTACACGCTGTCCTCATCACTGGAAGTGACACCGGCGGACAGGGTGTCGCTGAGTTTGTCGATGCGGTACACATACTCCTGGAGCAGGGGCCAGGGTCTTTTTTCGGCACCAGATGTCATGATCTCCCTGGCCAGGGCCAGCTGCCGGCTCAGGTCCTGCTGGATCCCCTGGTTCCTTGCCCGGGACGAGCCCCGGATATCGGACTGCCCATAGAACGGGACCACATCCTTGAACACAATGTCTTCCATTTTCGGGGAAGGATTTCCCTGGTGCAGGGCATCCAGATGGGCCAGAGCCGCCTTTCTGAAACGCCACTCCACAGACGGATGCACAGCAGTGCACTGTTCTTTGATGACCGTCTGCACATGCTTTGCCAGTTCATCCTGGCCCCGCTTCAGGGCCACGGCGAACAACGGTGAAATCTGCTCCATGAGGAGGGACTCAAACGGTCCAAAATCATTGGGATGCGGGGAAAAAACCTCCAGGAGGCCGATTTTTTTCCCCTGATATGACAGGGGTGTCAGCAGCATGGACCGGATCCCTGCGGTCACCGCTTCCGACTCGGCACGAACCAGGGGATCTTTTTTGGACAGGTCTGCCATCCGGCAAACTTTTTCCCCTTTTGCCGCCGACATCCAGACCGAATCTTCCAGATCTTTCAGGCAGATGTGGTGGGAATTGGAAAACAGGCAGTCCACTTTTGAATGGTGATCGTTTTTGGTCACCATGACCTGGTCCCCCTTGAGGGAGGCAACGGACACGCCCAGGTCCGGCCGGCGGAACAGTGACTGGATCCGGGATTCGATCTGCTGGATGCCCCGGGAGGAAAAAATGGAGTTTTCATCCACCAGGTCCCGTTCCAGAAAGGACAGGATCGCTTTTTCCGTCACATCCTGGACCCGGATAATGAGAAACCCCTTGAAGTGAAACCGGGACAGATCGATAAACCGGGACAGCTCGTCCAGATCGGTCAGGTGATCCATTATCCATTCTTTGTCTGTTTCAGACAAAGCACGCGGGGTTTCCACCGGGGTCAATTCAACGAACCTATGATCGGGAAACTCCTCGTAATAGCGGACCAGCCCGGTCTTCTCATCGGTCACC
>JAABRW010000334.1 GCA_011390695.1 Desulfotignum sp. | reverse complement strand
ACCGGCATCCAGGTGCTGTCTCCCAAAATCTTTGACCATCTGCCTGAAAACCGCGTTTTTTCCAGCATCGACTGGTATGCGCAATTGTGTCCGGCCAAAAAAATCAAAGCATATGTGGCCCCGGACCTGTTCTGGGAAGACATCGGTACCATCGATGCCTATTCACGCACGGCCCGGCTGTGGATCAGCGCCAAAGCCCTTGGATCTTCCGTGAGACACGTTGACATCCAGGCGTTGTCCGGAGACGGTTCCGACCGGACCTGGTTCCGGGCAAAACCGGAATCAAACCCACCATCTGCATCTGAAAAGTCTTTCGGATCGGTGGTGGTCTGCGACCACGGCATCTGCCTGCCGGAAACAGACCGGCGTGCCCAGGTGGATGCCTTTGTGGCCATTGGCAACCATCTGTATCAAAAAGGCATATGTGTTCCACAAATTTTGGCTCATGATGCACTAAGCGGCGTGGTGGCGGTCCAGGATCTGGGAAACACCCATCTGGCCGATGTGGTGGCTCAGATGCCGAACCTGTCTCAAATCACGGGCCTGTATGAAAAAGTCATTGACCGGTTGATTCTGTTTTCCCGAAGAGGAGCCAAAGGATTTGACCTGTCCTGGACCTGCCAGACCCCTTATTATTCCAGGGCACTGATCCTGGAAAACGAATGCCGGTATTTTGTGGACCGATTTGTTCAGGACTATCTGGGAAAAAATATTGATTTCAACGCACTGGCAGATGAATTTCATTTCATTGCCGATCATGCTTTGACCGGCGGTGAAAACGGGCTGATGCACCGGGACTGCCAGTCAAAAAACATCATGATTAAAAACCGGGAACCGTTTTTCATCGACTTTCAATCCGCCCGGATAGGCCCGTTTCAATATGATCTGGCATCCCTGTTACTGGATCCCTATGTGGCCCTGCCAAAGTCCGTTCAAAAGGATCTGCTGGCGTATGCCATGAACCGGCTGGACCTGATATCCCCGGATTCTCGACAGCAGTTTGTCCAGAACTTTGATTATTGCTCCCTGACCCGGAACCTTCAGATTCTCGGCGCGTTCGCCTATTTGAGCCGGGTCAAGGGAAAATCGTGGTTTGAAACATACATTCCGACGGCGATGTCATCTTTGAAACACTGGATGCACACAAAAGCGCCTGACACCGTCCGCCGTCTCAAAAAACTGGTTCTGAGCCTGTAAGGAGCTTCACTATGGAAGATATTTTTGTCATGATCAACGGACTGCCCGGGAATGTGGCTGCAACCATGGCCCGGGCCGCTGTGTCCGACCCCCGGTTTCGACTTATCCCTGTTTCTCTGACCGGACCCGATATCCGGGAAACTTCCTTTCAGGTGGGTGACATTCCTGTCACACTGATAAAACCCGACGAACGGGACACCGCTGTTTCAAAGATACGCCGGCAGTTCGAAAATTTCATTGCCATCGACTATACCCACCCGTCTGCTGTCAATGCCAATGCCCGGTTTTATATCCAACAACACATTCCTTTTGTGATGGGTACCACGGGCGGCGACAGAACCGCTTTGGAAACAGACGTGTCCAAAGGAGACATCCCGGCGGTGATTGCGCCCAACATGGCCAAACAGATCGTGGGATTCCAGGCCATGATGGCCTTTGCCGCGGATCAGTTCCCGGGTCTGTTCGCCGGATATTCTCTTGAAATAAAAGAAAGTCACCAGCAGGGGAAAGCAGATACTTCCGGCACGGCCAAAGCCATGGTGGGATATTTTAACCGCTTAGGATTGGATTTCAAACCGGAACAGATTCAAAAGATCCGTGATCCAAAGATACAGCAAGCCCAGTGGCATATTCCAGAACAGTATCTGTCCGGCCATGGCTGGCATACCTACACCCTGACCGCACCGGATGGAACCGCTGTGTTTGAATTCAAACACAACATCAACGGCCGGCAGATTTATGTGGAAGGCACGCTTGATGCCGTCTTGTTTTTGAAAAAACAGGTGACAGATCCCATGGGTTCAAAAAGGCTGTACACCATGATGGATGTGCTGAACCCGCAGGTGAAATCATGACCTTGAAAAAATCCCACAAACTTCTGCTGGCAATGTTTGGATTGATCTACCTGATCTCCCCGGTGGACCTGATTCCGGAATTTCTGGTCCCTGTTTTAGGATGGGTGGATGACGGGGTGATCCTGTATGCCATCTACCATTTGATCCGTTACAACCGGCTGCCGTGGAACCTTTTTTTCAACAAAAGCAGGAAACCGTGACACAATTTCTGGCCGTTGACAACACCCGGTATGAGATCTGCTGGTATCGTTATGTAAAAAAGAACCGGCCCGTACTGGTGTTTCTCCATGAAGGCTTAGGCTGTGTCAAACTGTGGAAATCATTTCCCGAACGCCTGGCCCAACAAACCGCCTGTGACGCGTTTGTATTTTCCCGCACCGGGTATGGTGAATCCGACCCCGAGCCGTTGCCGTGGAAACCGAACTTCATGCATACCCAGGCGTTAAAAGCATTGCCCGGCATTCTTGCCGCAGCAGGCATTGACACCTACATTCTGATCGGGCATTCCGACGGCGGGTCCATTGCCCTGATTCATGCGGGCGCCCCACATGCCGCACCCGGACTGAAAGCCGTGATCACTGAAGCAGCCCATGTATTCTGCGAACCCGTCACCCTGGCTTCCATCCGGGCGGCAAAAACCGCTTATGTCAGCCGGAATCTCAAGGAAAAACTGGCCAGATACCACAAGGCAAACACGGACAATGCCTTCTGGGGATGGAACAATGCCTGGCTGAATCCACGGTTTGCCCGCTGGGACATCCAGAAATTTCTGCCCCGTATTCAGGTGCCGGTACTGGCCCTTCAGGGCGCGGCAGACCCATATGGCACCCCGGCCCAGCTGACGGCCATCCAAAATCACATCACTCATTGCGACACCCGGCTGATCCCGGACTGCGGCCATGCCCCGCACATGGAGCAGCCGGACCTGGCCCT
>JAABRW010000333.1 GCA_011390695.1 Desulfotignum sp. | reverse complement strand
AGCAAACGGGGTGGCCTGGGGGTAGCGCATACAGGTGGGGGCCCGGGGATCGAGTCCCGGGGTGACCCTTACCGCGTCCGGAAACTGTTTGGCACACTCGCCGCAGGCTGTGCACTTGTCTGTGTCGATATACCGGGGTTCGGTCTTCAACGTTGCGGTAAATGCCCCGGCCTCCCCTTCCAGCTGCGTGAGCGTGGTCATGGGTTTGATTTCCAGGTGGCGTTCTCTGGCCCCCTGGGACAGGTAGGGCGATACAGTACACAGATCACAGTTGTTGGTGGGAAAAGTTCTGTCCAGCTGGGTCATCAATCCGCCGATGGCATAGGATTTGTCGATGAGCAGCACATCACGCCGGGATTCCGCCAGATCAAGGGCCGCCCGGATTCCGCCGACACCGCCCCCGATAACCAGCACGCGCCTGTCAGGGGACAGCGAATTTTCTGAACTATTATTCTTTTGCATGAGTAACCTATATTTATTTACGGATATCCGTCAGACTTCAGGACCGGCACAAACAGACCCATACATCCAGGACGGATCTTCTCGGGTTAAGTTTGCTTTCTATAGTCCTGCACTGTCCAGGATAGCCGGCAGCCGGTCTTCCCAGCCCAGAGCGGATATCTTGATTCCCCGGGAGATACCCTTGAGGGAACGGATCATCTCACCGGCGATGGCAATGCACTCGGTGTCACGGTCCTTTGATTTGCGGATCCGCCGGATCAGGTCCTCGGAAAGACGCGATCCCGGGTCGTTTATGGAAATATACCGGGCCATACCCACGTTTTTGAGCAGAAAGACAGACGGGATAACCGGTACCTGCAAGGCGGTGAACGCCTCGATGACCTGCGTATAAAAGTCCAGGTCAAACACCGGCTGAAGCATGATATAATTGGCACCTGCAGCAACCTTTTCCCGGGCCGCATCCACCTGGTTTTTCAGCTGGTCCTCATCGGCAATGGGGGGAACCGCGATACCGGCCAGGAACTGGGGTTTGCCCCGCAGCTCAAATCCGGCCAAATCCGTGCCGCTGGTCAGAGACCGGATCATGGCCAGAATGCCCAAATCATCCAGGTCATCCACGGTTTTGGCATCCGGGTGATCCCCGTTGATCATCTCTTCGGCCTGCACCACCATGAGATTGTGGATCCCCAGGACATGGGCTGCCAGAAGATCTGCCTGGAGTGCCATGCGGTTTTTGTCCCGGCCGCACACATGAATCAGCGGTTCCATGCCCTGCTGGCGCATGATTGATCCGCCTGCCAGCGCACCCAGGTGCATCACCCCGTTGTCCAGGTCCGGAATCACCACGGCATCCACCCGTGATTTCAGATATCTTACATTGGTAACCAGATCGGATATATCCACGCCCTTGGGGGTATCCATTTCAGCAAGCACCACAAATTCCCCGGACGCCAATTTTGCCTGAAAACTCATATGCACATCCTTATATTAATAGTCATCTAAAATTAAATTATCCTGCCCCCGGCACAGTCTGCATCGCTGTCACTGACCGGCCATACCGGACACGGCAAAGCATATTAGCAGAAACCATGCCATAACACAACTGAATTGGCATTCAGTTACACATGGGACACTGGTAAGGGTGTATACGGGTTTTCCCGGCAAATGTACAACAAAAACCCTTGAAGGATTGCAATTTTATTTTCGCATTTTTTCAAAAATTTGAAAAAATGCGAGACTGATGCCCCATACCACAGGGCAGGATGATGCCGCAGCTCTTTTTTTCCCGGGTTTCGGGCGTATCAGCCACGCAGCAGGGCCGGCAGTCAGCAGAAAAGCTGTCTGAAACCTGGGCATCCAGGCGGGACAAAAGTTTTCCCAAAACCAGGCCGGCCCCTGAAAAAATACCGGCCCCGGCAACATTGAGCCAGGGCATGTACGGGCTGTCACTGCCGGCAATGAGCAGGCCCGCCACCCAGATGCACCCGGCCACTGCAACCTGTATTTTTGTATGTGCCCGGAATGGAAAATCAGCCGTCCTGGTCCCTGCCTGTAAAATCTTGGATGTCAACTGCATTGGTCTGTCTCCCTTCAAAATTGTATTGGTGCTTTTTTTCATCTTTTGTTGAAAAAACTAAACATCCACCCCAAAAAAAAGCCGGGACCTGTCCCCCGGCACTAACATTTTCTAGCGGTATTCCCTGCAGCTCCAGATAACCTTGCCCAGAATGCGCACTTTTTCGCATTCATCTTTTTCCAGATAAATAGGGGAAAAATCCGTGTTGTCACTGCACAGAACCAGTTTGTCCGGATGTTTTTCCAGCCGCTTGACCAGAATAGTGTCATCCACCCCCACAGCATAAATGGCCCCGGCCAGAATCTGTGTCTGGGACTGGTCAATGAGCACGGTATCCCCTTCTTTGATAACCGGTTCCATGGAATGGCCGAACACCTCCATGGCCACCATGCTTCTGGATGATCCTTTTTTGCCCAGCCAGGCAGCAGAAAATGAAAGGTATTCTCCTACCTGTGCATCACAGTCAAATGATCCGGAACCGGCAGACAGCCGGGCCGCCACCTTGGGAATATGTTTGAATTTTGCATCATCTTCAGCACTTTTGCGCATAAACACCTGCCCTGTGCCGGATTCTATCCACTCTGGATGCAGCCCGAACTGCCGGTACAGCTTGATCACCCATTTTTCAGGTATCTGGTTTTTGTTGCGGGCATGGGTGATGCCCGAGCGGTTGATGCCCAGTTCCCTGGCCAGCTCAGACTGGGAACTGATGCCGGTGGCATCCTGTATGCGCTGGATCAGACGGTCCACTTTGTTGTCAGTCATGGGATTTTCCTTTTTCATGCATTGCTTTGCGTAAAACGCATTTTTGCTGTCTGAAACCGGTTTGATTTTGTTTTGGCATGTTTGTTTAAAAAATGCAACAGATTTTTTTATAATACAAAGAAAATGTTCAGGTGTGAGGGATGAGGGATGAGGGATGAGGGATGAGGTTTGTGAGATGTGG
>JAABRW010000332.1 GCA_011390695.1 Desulfotignum sp. | reverse complement strand
CAGCCCAGTCAGGATATGGATGTCACCTTTGTGGCGGATGAAAGAACCAATACCATTATCCTGCTGGCCAGTATATTTGAGACCGAAAGGATCAAGAACCTTGTGAGCATACTGGACCAGAAAATTGCCAAAGGAGGGGAAAAAATACGGGTGTATTACATGGAACATGCCTCAGCAGAGGACCTTGTAAAGGTGCTCCAGGAAATCCCGGCTCTGGAGGAAAAGCAGTCCCAGACCCCGGGCCAGAAAACTGCGCCGCTGCTGTCCGGAAAAGTGAAAATCATGGCTGATAAATCCACCAACAGTCTTATTATTATGGCGGAAAAAGAAGATTATCCGATACTGGAAGAGGTTATATCCAAACTGGATATCCCCCGGTCAATGGTCTATATTGAAAGCCTTATCATGGAGGTGAATATGACCCGGGGCCTGAATATCGGTACAGAATGGAAGGCGGCCCGGGGATTTGACAACGACAGCAAGGCGTTTTTCGGCGGATTCGGCGCTACAGATGGTACAGGGTATTCCAATCTGTCGGGGGTGTCCGGCTCGGGCACTTTTCCCACAGGGTTGTCAGTGGGGGTGCTGGGTGAAAGTTTTAATATCGGCGGGGTAACCTTTCCAGATATCCAAGCAGTGGTCCAGGCATTCCAGAGTGACAAAGATGTGAATATTCTGGCCACCCCCCAGATCCTGACCATGGAAAACGAGGAAGCCATAATTATCGTGGGCAAGAATGTGCCTTTCCAGACACGCTCGGCAGCAGCCGATATAGGGACAGAAGTATACAGCTCCTTTGAATACAGGGATGTGGGGGTCAACCTCAAGATCACTCCCCAGATCAGCAAGGACAGGCTGGTCAAGCTCCATGTGAACCAGGAACTGACAAAACTGGATTCGGTCAACCAGACAAGTCCGGACAGACCCACAACATTGAAACGGCAGATCGAAACAACCATTATTGTCCAGGACGGCAACAGCGTTGTAATCGGGGGCCTTATAGATGAAAGCCTGACAAACACGGAATATAAAACCCCCTGTCTGGGAGATGTGCCGGGACTGGGCTGGGCATTTAAAAGTATTTCCCAGGGAGAAGAAAAAACCAATCTCTATATTTTTTTGACCCCCAGGGTTGTGAGAAGCCCCGGGGAGATGAAGAAAATTTATAAGGAAAAATCCGACGAGATGAATCTGATAAAAAAAGGTGAGGTGTATTTATACAACCAGCTGCCTGAGGATGAAGAAGATAAAGAAAAAAAGAAGGATGAATCCAAAGAGCCACAGTTGCAGATACCACAATGATTGATGCATTTTTGGAGATTATTGAGAAAAAAGCGGCGCTTTCAAAGGCCAATTGCGAAAAGCTCAGGGCAGCCTGTCTGAAAGACCGCTCTCGGCTGCTTGAATCTGCTGTTGAAACCAGGCTCGTTCTGGAAAACGAGGTGCTGGAAGCACTGTCCCGAATATATGCCATTCCTTTTACGGCAATGCTTTCAGTGGATAATGTCAAAGATGGTTTTACCACCATTCTTTCACGGCAGTTTTTAAAAAAAAGCCTTATGGTGCCGCTGGTCAAAGAAGGGATCAATCCCATTATCGCGGTGAATGATCCCTCTGACTTAAGTTGTGCCGATGATATTGCAGCACTGCTGGGTATTGGTGACTATGGCATTGTCCTGGCACCCAGAAACCAGATCCTGTCAGCTGTCAATGCCCTGTATGACCGATCCGGTGAAAGCGCCCAGCAGCTTGTGGAAACCATGGAAGACAATGGATTCACCCTTATTGATGAATTTGAGCGCACCATGGACCTGCTGGATGATACCAGTGATGCACCGGTCATACGGCTGGTGAACCACATGATTTCCCAGGCAGTCAAGGCCGGGGCCAGTGATATCCATGTGGAACCGTTCCAGGAAATTTTAAAGATCAGGTACCGGATTGACGGTATTTTATATGAAATGTTCAATCCCCCCAAGGGGCTTCAGGCATCCTTGATATCAAGAATCAAGGTCATGGCCAGGATGAACATTGCCGAAAAAAGGATGCCCCAGGATGGCCGGGCACAGGTCCGGATCGGGGACCAGGAAATTGACATCCGTATCTCCACCGTACCTACCTCCCATGGAGAACGCCTGGTTATGAGGCTGTTGAACAAGTCAGGATATTTTCTTGAATTTTCCCAGTTCGGCCTGTCCGCGGACAATTACCAGGTCATCAATAAAATTATCCGGCAGAACAACGGCATTGTGCTGGTCACAGGTCCCACGGGCAGCGGTAAAACCACCACCCTTTATGCTGCTTTATCAGAGATCAATTCACCTGATAAAAATATCATCACCATTGAAGATCCGGTGGAGTATAATCTCCAGGGGATCGGTCAGATTCAGGTGAACACCAAAACCGGGATCACTTTTGCAAAGGGGTTGCGGTCCATTGTCAGGCAGGACCCGGATATTGTGCTTATCGGAGAGGTACGGGACCTGGAAACAGCAGAGATTGCCATTCAATCTGCACTAACCGGGCATCTTGTGTTTTCAACCCTGCACACCAATGATTCCGCCGGTGCTGTCACCCGGCTGGTGGATCTGGGGGTGGAGCCCTATCTTATCGCCTCTTCTGTCAACTCGGTAATTGCCCAGCGGCTTGTCCGGGTCCTCTGCAATGCATGCAAAGAAAAATATCAGCTGGATGAAACCCATATCAAAGTGCTGAATGTTGGGGGTGAAAAGTATATCGGAAAACATGTCTTTAAGCCGGTTGGCTGTTCCAAATGTTTTAATACAGGATATTCCGGACGGCAGGCCATATTTGAGATCATGCTCATGACAGATGCCATCAAAAGCCTGGTGTTAAAAACCTCTGATGCCAACCAGATCAAGGCTGCCACGCTGAAATCCGGTATGGTAACACTGCGCCAGGACGGGATGACAAAAGTTGTCAAGGGGATTACATCCATAGACGAAGTGCTCCGGGTCACCCAGGA
>JAABRW010000331.1 GCA_011390695.1 Desulfotignum sp. | reverse complement strand
TGCCAAAGTAAATGGACAACGTATGATTGTCAATCCCAGGTTTTTTTATCCCATGAAACTGGGAAAATCAGTGGCTTTCCAGCCGTTTATCGGTGTCCATGCGACCACCTACCATACCGACAGTTTTGTGGATAACAACAAGGATGATGACAGTCTCAGATTTCGGGGGATATATGATCTGGGTACAGATATTTCCACCCGGTTGAACCGGGTTTTCACAGTGAATTCCGGATTTGCCGACAAAATCCAGCACCAGGTGACCCCGGCACTGGGGTACCGTTTTTTACCCCGGGTGGACCAGAAAGATCTGCCCTATTTTGATTCCCTGGATGACATCAAAGAAGAAAACACACTCACCTGGTCCTTGACCAACCGGTTTACCGCAAAAAAAACCATTGCCGGGCCGGATCAGACCTTTGAAAACCGATACCGTGAACTGGGATGGATAAAATTCTTCCAGGACTATGATATCAAAAATGAGCGGGATGGGGCTGATGCCCAGGGCAGGCCCTGGTCTGATATCCAGATGGAAGCAAGAATCTTTCCTTTTTCTTTTTTGGCATTGCATACAGATGTGGCATGGTCCCCTTACACCTATGATTTCACCACCCTGAATATTGATACCACTGTGACCGACAAAAGAGGGGATGCCGTCACCACCGCCTACAGATATACCAAAGATAAAACAGAATCCTGGTACACCAGATTCAAGGCACAGATTACCCCGGTTTTGTCTGCCTATTATTCCTTTGAACTGGATCTTGCCCGTGAAAACACCATTGAAACCCGCACCGGTATCATCCTGGATGAGGCCTGCTGGGCTATGGGTCTGGAATTCAAGGAATCAGATACAGACAGACGGGTCGCCTTCATGATTACCCTGAAGGGAATTGGAGAATTCAGCACCCGATGACACAATCCTTTCACTGGTTTGCCCTTTTGACCCGGAGCAATTTTGAGCAGATGGTTTTTGACCAGGTTACCAGAAAAAACATTACCGCCTTTTTGCCCAAAACCAGAAAACCCAGCCGCCGCAAGGACCGCAAACGTATCATCGAGGTGCCCCTGTTTCCCGGATATCTGTTTGTCAGATCCTGCTTTGACGCTGCCCACCAGCTCAGCATTTTAAAAACTTTGGGGGCTGTCCGGATACTGGGAAATACCCGGGGTCCGACATCCATACCGGACACCCAGATTCAGTCCCTTAAAATCATGACCTCAGCAGGTACGGACCTGATTACCGGATCCTGCATCCACCTGCAGAAAGGTGATCCGGTCATGGTGATGGAAGGCCCCATGGCAGGCCTGAAAGGCGAATTTTTCCAGCATAAGGGACGGGGGCGGGTGATTATTAAAGTCACGTTGCTGGGACAGTATGCCGGGGTTGAAATAGATCGAGACAATGTTGAAAAAATACCGGCATTATTATCATAACTCCTTGACTTTTTATTAATTTTTAAATAAACCCTTTCAACATGACACGCTGTTTCTCATAAAAATTATAGAGGATGTATGAACAAACTTGAATTGATTTCTACATTAAAAGACCGCACCGATCTGACCAAGGCAGAAGCTGCAGAGGTGATAAAAATATTTTTCGATTCTCTCTCCCGGGCCTTTATAGAAGGAGAACGGGTTGAAATCAGGGGATTTTGCAGCTTTCACATCAAGGAATACAAAAGCTACGTGGGCAGAAATCCCAAAACAGGAGAAAAAGTCCGGATACCTCCCAAACGGCTGCCTTTTTTCAAATGTGGAAAAGAACTTAAAGAACGGGTCGATTACTAGTTTTATGCCCCCCAAAAATACCGATTTTTTACCGGCAGTATCTGAACTGAACCAGCTTATTGACAATAAAAAAATTCCCAGTGCCATGTTATTCACCGGCAATCCGGGGGCCGGCAGAAAACAGGCTGCCTTCAGGTTTGCCAAGGCCCTTAATTGTGCATCGGACAGACACCCTCCCTGCAACCGGTGCCGGTCCTGTAAAAAAATTGACGGCCGTATGCATCCGGACATGGTGCTTGTGGATCTGCCGGATAAAAAAAAGGTTATCACAATTTCCCAGATCCGGGAAATGGAGGCATTGATTGCTGCAAGATCCAACGAAGCCAGGTACCGCATGGTGCTGATATCCCATGCCGATCATATGAACATCCAGGCCCAGAATGCCTTGCTCAAGTCTTTGGAAGAACCTGCTCAAGGTACTTTTTTCATACTCATCGCCCGGGATGCGGCAACACTTTTACCTACCATCAAATCCCGGGTCCGCCTGCTGCAGTTCATGCCCATAACCGGTGCTGCTCTGGCAGACCATCTGTGCACATCATTTTCAGCAGACCCCGGGGCTGCCCGCATTGCTGCGGCCACAGCCGGATCAGATCTAAACCTGGCCCTGACACTTTTAAACATACAAAACAGACCGGACCGGGCAGATCCAAAATCAAGCCAGGCTGCACCTGCACCACAAATGGACTGGCAGGCAGGCCGTACCTGGATAATCCAGCAGCTTTTTGGCTTGATTTCCGGAACTTCTGCTGCCAGAATACAAAATGCACTGTATTTTTCCTGGCAGTTGGGTCTGGATACAGAACGTATTATACCGGGACTGGCTGTCATGAGAACCTTTTTCAGAGATTTATGTGTTTTCAGGCACGCACCTGAAAAAATAGTCAACCTTGATTTTTTGGCTGTTTTTAAAGACATTGGTTCCCATATCGATGACAGCCAATGTCTCGCCTGGATGACCGCTCTGCATGAAACAGAGCAGCGCATGGATTCCAACAGCTCTGTACGCATGGCCATGGATCGGTTTTTTTTGCGTATAATACAGATATGAGGATTACAAGCCCATGATAAACGTGGCAGGTGTTAAATTCAAAACAGCCGGCAAAATTTATGATTTTGACAGCCAGGCCTTTGTATTAGCAGAAGGTGACCGGGTGATTGTTGAAACAGAACAGGGCCAGGGATTCGGCATAGTTGCGATA
>JAABRW010000330.1 GCA_011390695.1 Desulfotignum sp. | reverse complement strand
GCCGGGGAGCTCATCGTCCAGCTTTTCCGACAGGCCCGGGTCCGCTTTTTTTTCGTTCTGGTGGGGAAGAGGCTCGCGGGTGACGTAAGAGACGGGATATTCGACGACAAGCATTCTTTCCCAGAAGGCAAAATCAGCAGCATTTGCCCTGGGTAGATGATTGGTCAACAATTCGAGTGTGTGTGTCGGTTTGAAAGAGATTGAAAATTTGTCATAGGGCCGGCGATAGGTGATTGTATCGTTTCCAGACAAAACCTTCACGGTGGGCTCGTATATTTTTTGACCGTCGCCGGTTTCTGATGCCTTCACAAAGCGTTTTCCATGCATATCGCCATATTCTGGATTTGGGGCCGATGGGTTTGACATGCCGCCCCTATTGAGAAGCATTTCAGGCCGAATGGTGCCCGCCATGGGTCCCAAAACCCTGGACCGCGTTTCAACTTCCAGCGTCTTACCGTTCCGGCCCCGGCCGGTTCGGACAATAAAAATTCCCAGGCGATTGTTCCCCAGGAGCATGTATCCATTTAGTCGCCTTTCAAAATCAGCCAGGGCTTGATGCCCGGCCCGGTTTTCAAGGACAATGCGCTCCCAGGTCGGGCATGTTGATTCAGGATCAAATTCAACGGGCAGGGCGGTAAATAAGAAATCCTGCCACCTGCCGGGCTCACCTTCCCCGGTTTTCAGGTTGATGACGCAATTTTTACAGGGAATCAACCATGGCTTTTGGTCGATTTGAGATCCGTCAATGGCCAGTGGGTCCTTGCTGGTGTGTGCGAAAAACAGCACATTGTGAACCCGGTTTTTTGTCCGCAATGCTTTTGCCCTTGCCAATAATTCTTTTCGATAGCTTTTTAAGCTTGCTGAATCATCGCCTTTGGCATCCATTTCAGAAATCAGTTTTGAAACACGGCCGGCTTCGGCAGAGTAGACTTCCGCCACCACCTCCACATTAGCCGGGGCGAATCCCAAGACATCCTTTTCCCAATGGGTGCCGTTCCAGAAAAACCACGCATCCATTGATTTGACATATATAAGGATTCCCTTATGCACATCCTTGTAAATGAGCGCATCGCCCAATTCGTTTTTTCGGAGACATTCTTTGATTTTTTTGGAATCTTCCCAAATCGGGATCGATGAATCACCGGGTTTTTTCTGCCGGGCATCTGCTTCAGCCAGTGCAGCCTTAGCATCCTTGATCCGGGCCTCCACTTGTTTGCGGATCTGGTCTTCGGCTTGATCCTGGCCGGGTGCCGGTGCCTGGGAGGTCTCTTTTGTGGGCATGATCACACCCCCACTTTCTGGATTGTGATCATGAAATAAAAAGACATTCCCTGTTTGCTGAGGTGCCGAATCTGTTTACCTGTATCGATTCCGCACGTTTCCAGGCCGGGCATATTATATGCTCCGGGAATCGACAGGTTCAGCGCGGCTCATCAGCCAGGGTATGAAAGACCTCAAAGGGTATGCGATCTTTCGCCCACAGCGGATTTTTTCCGGAGGCCCTTCTCCTCGACAATCAAGATTTGCAAGATATCCTGTAGAGATCATGCCGCCGGTCATCGCAGGGACCTTATCCCGGACAACAACAGGGGAACCCCAGGCCTTTGCCATATCCTCAAAAACTCTTAATACGGCGGGGTCTGTTTTTTTGCCCCCGGCAAATACCTTTGCGTGGGTGGCGGATCTGCCGGATGATTCGGTTTTGACAATGAATTGTTTTTTGGACATTGTATCTCCCTCACTTAATTATTCTTTATGAAATAATATGAAGGAATATAACAAAGATAGTAATGGTTCTGGTGGGAGGGCGTCACGTTTATCGGGCACAAAAAAGCGCCGATCATCGTGACATTTTGATTTTTCGTTACAACTTTTAAGTTTCGGGAGGAAAGATGTCGGTTTCGGGCATTTTCAAAATATCTTTTGGTTTGTATCCTTCCCGCCCGAAGTGTTCCAGAATTTCATTTATTTCTGAGTCGTTTTTGCCTCGGTTCCTGCCTATTTTACGCAATTTGATCAAGATATTCCGTTCGTTTTTTGCTCGGCGGTTTGCCTGTCTTTTCCTCAAGGCTTCCGGTGTCTCTTTGCCGCCGCAGTTGTCGCAGTTTGTGGAAATGGATTTTGGGGCAATGAAAAATTTTCCGCAGATCCGGCATTGTTTTATCAGTTGTGCAGGATCCGGACTGTTTTTTTTCGCTTTTTCCTGGGACAGAAAACGGTTGATATCATGCCAAAGGACCGCCAAAACAATTTGGGAAAACCGTTGAGGAGCTGAAAACCAATCCATATTTTCCAGTAAAGATAAATATTCGTAATTTTCTAAAGACCCATTTTTTCTAATGGCGTATTCTCTGTGATTAAGTTGATTAAACGCCTCAACCAGACCTTGATGATCCGGCAAAATATCACCCCCGGCGGCCCATCTGCTTAACATATCCCGGAAAGCCATCCAGTCACAGATAAAACAGGCATTTTCCCGCGCTTGATTGAAAGGGTCTCTTTCACCCATCATGTTGTATTTGCATTTGTCGCGGCAGCCCTGGGCATGCATTGCCCAATAAAAAGCGCCTTCGCATGCGCATGTATTTATAACTGCCTCCCAATTATCTTTGTCCAACCATTTTATATTGGCAGCATGATAAAGAATTGCAGTCGGACACACCTCATCAAGGTGAACCTTGAGTGATTCATAATCGGAAATCAGTTTTTCGATTATACGTTTGATGCCCCCCCCACCATGACCCACGGGCCTGTGAAAAAAAACAGGGTCATCCAGTGGCGGGGCTTTGAATGAGGGGATGTAACCCGCCTCCTCGTGAATTTCTTGATAATGACAATCGAGATAATCAGAAAATATCAGCAGAAATTCCGGATTTTTTCTCAGGTCGGTGTTTGCGTATTCGATGAAGAAAAATTCAGGTTTCATGTTCACTCCCTGGTGAACCCCTATTTGAAAGATCCCTGGGACAGGCGGTAGGGTGTCGCTTTTTGGTGCCCGGTGAT
>JAABRW010000329.1 GCA_011390695.1 Desulfotignum sp. | reverse complement strand
CCGGATTTGCCGGGTGTTTTGTCTGTTTTCTGGTCCTGTTCTGGCTGGTTTACGCCACAGGTATCTCCTTTGTGCACCTTGTGGGCCAGTTAAAATGGTTCATTGTGCTGCTGGCCGTCATGTTTGCCGTCAGAAGCCTGACCGTGCCCGGCACCCCGGCTTTTGGCTTTTGGGGCATTGTTGTCACCCGGGAAGGCATGACCCAGGGGACCCTTGTGGCCATGCGGTTTTTTCTGGTCATGATGACAGGGCTGCTCTTTTCTGCAACCACCCGGCCCGCAGATCTGAAAAGTGCTGCCCAGTGGTTTTTAAAACCCGTCCCTTTTGTTCCGGAAAAACGGGTGGCAATCATGATCAGCCTGTTTTTACGATTTCTGCCCCTGATCCTTACCCAGGGCCGGCAGGTGTCAGATGCAGTGAATGCCAGGTGCGGCAATCTTAATAAAAATCCAGTCCGCCGAATCCGATATCTGGTCCTTCCTTTGCTCAAAAAAACCTTTCTGGCGGCAGACAGCCTGTGTCTTGCCATGGATGCCCGCTGTTACAGCGAAGACAGAACCGATCCTGTTTTTAAAACAGGCGGAAAAGAGACGGTTTTTCTGGTGTCCGGCATATGTTTGTGTCTGGTTATGATTTTCCCGGTCCATCTGTTCTTGTAAATTACATTTTGGTCATAATTACAATTTGTGGTTGATCCGCCAATAAATTTATTGTACAGTTTTAAACACAATAAGTTTTCATTACTTTTATGAATATAAATATTTAATAATATGACTATACATCATAGTCAATAAGAGAGCATATATGCCACAGTCTATGGATACTTTTTCCGGTTCTCCCATGTTCGATTTACGGGGAAGGCAATCTGTCAGGGCGACCTTTAAATTGTCCCAGAAAGCCATAGACGCTATAGGCCTGGTGGCAATCCACATGGGTATCAAACAAAAATCCCTGTTCGATCATATCATCGAGGATGTGGACGCCCTGGAAGATCTGGCCCGAACCATACGCCTGCCACAATTCAAAAAAATCCCCCGAAGACAGAAAACCTTTGTCATGAGCCGCAGAACCATCGATGCATTGAGCAGCATCTCCCAGAGCTATGATATGCCAAGAGATGCCCTGGTGGAATATGCAGTGAAAAAACTGGAGTCTGTTATTCACAGTGAAAAAATCCGACATGCCCAGCGCAAGAAGCTGGCGGCAGAAGTCATGGCACACTTTGAAAAAGGAGAGCAGGTATACCGGTCTGTGGCCAAAACCCTGGGCAAAGATGACCCCTTCTGCCGACACCTGGCCAAAGCGGTCCACGCGGCCCGCAAAACAACAGAAGATCTCCATGAATTTTTAAAAAAAAGCCAGGTTCTGGAAGACTTTTAATAACAATCATGACCGAGAGACCACAACCAATGATGAAAGTAAAAGCAGCCAGCCGTCAGGTATCAGCTTACAACTTAACACTTAATACTTAAAACTTTCATATATATGATTGACCCATAAGGAGGATGCATTGATAGACGTTCAAGATCTGACCAAGTATTACAATGATTTTTGCGCGGTGGACCATATCAGCCTGTCGGTTCAGCCCGGAGAAATTCTGGGACTGCTTGGTCCCAACGGAGCCGGAAAAACCACGACCCTGCGCATGCTCACCGGATATTTCAAGCCCACATCCGGCCGGATCTCAGTAAAAAACCTTGACATGCCCAAAGACACCCTGCGCATCAAGTCCCTTATGGGATATCTGCCGGAATCAGCGCCTTTGTACCACAATATGCTGGTATATGATTACCTGGTATATGTGGCCAGAATCAAAGGCATCACCGATCCGGATAAACAGATGGAACGGTTCAAAACTTTGGCGGATCTTTGCGGGCTGTCCACTATCATGGACAAGCCCATCGCCACTTTGTCCAAAGGGCTTAAACAGCGGGTGGGTCTGGCCCATGCCATGATGACGGACCCGGAAATCCTGGTGCTTGATGAGCCCACATCCGGGCTGGACCCCAACCAGATTGCAGAAATCCGCACCATTATCCGGCATATCGGAAAAGAAAAAACCATTGTATTTTCCACCCATATCCTCAGCGAAGCCGAAGCCACCTGTGACCGCATCGTTATTATCAACAACGGCAGGGTGGTGGCTGATGACACCACCGCCAATCTGAAACACAAAGGCATGCAGAACAGCTTTGTGCGCCTGACCCTCAAAGGCCCTGACCGGAAAACCGCGCATGATTTTCTGACATCCATGGATCCTGCACTGGATATCAGGTCTGCAGAACCAAAAGACGAGGGCCTGGTATGCTTTGAAATCCGCCCTCCGGACAACCGGGATGTGAGATCCGACATCTATCTGAAGATCAAACAAACCGACTGGATCATCATGGAGCTTGCAAGAGAAACCCAGGCCCTTGAAAAAATATTCCAGCAGCTGACCCGTCAGGAGGCCTAACCATGTCACAGATCAAAACCATTGCCATCAAAGAATTCAAAGACTATTTCATTTCGCCCATCGCATATATTGTGATTGCTTTGTTCCTGATTGTTACCGGGTGGTTTTTCTTTTCCACGTTTTTTATTTACGGCAGGGCTGATATGCGGGATTTTTTCTCTCTGCTGCCCATTGTTTTCTCATTTTTCATTCCTGCCGTTACCATGCGGCTGTTTGCCGAAGAAAGAAATGTGGGCTCCTATGAAACCCTTTTAACCATGCCGGTTTCCTTTACCGATATTGCTCTGGGTAAATTTTTTGCCGCCACCTTGTTTGCCGCTGCCATGCTGGTACCCACCCTGGCCTATCCTGTTTTCATCTCCTTTATCGGGGATATGGATCCCGGACCGGTTGCAGGCGGGTACCTGGGCGCCCTGTTTCTGGCGGCTGCATATTGTGCCATGGGCCTGTTTGCATCCGCATTGACCCGAAACCAGATCATCGCTTTTATCATCGGGTGTGCCTTGTGTTTCACCCTGACCATCATCAACCGGATGCTGTTTTTCATGCCCC
>JAABRW010000328.1 GCA_011390695.1 Desulfotignum sp. | reverse complement strand
GATGAACTGCTCAAGCGCGCGGGCGCCAACTGGGAAATCACCCTGATCGAAAAAGATGCCGCAAAACTGGCGCCTTTTTCAACCCGGTTTCCCAATATCATCCGGGTCATGAGCGAGGACGCCTCCAGCCCGGTGGTGCTTGACAAAGCAGGACTGTCCAACCAGGACGGCATTCTGGCCCTGACCAATGACGATGCCGTGAATCTGGCCATTGTAAGATTTGCAAAAGAAGCGGATATCAAAACCGTGCTGGCCGTGGTGCGGGACCCTGAGCAGCTGCCGGCGTTTCAGAAACTCGGGGTCTGGACCGTCAGCATGGCAGCGGATGCGGCCCGCAAGGCATATCAGTTTGTGAAAGATCCCCGGATCCGCATTATTGATCTGGGAGAAGGGGAAGGGGAAATGCTGGAACTGGCCGTGGGAGAACAGGAACTGGCCCGGCTGGAAGATATTACCGGGGCATCGGAACAAAACCCCCAGTGGCGCATTGCCGGCATTATACGGGATAACCAGCTGATCTTTCCGGATCAGCACAAGGGGCTGAAAAAAGAAGACCGTTTGTTGATTCTGGGAAAAGACGATCTTTACAATGCATTCTCACGCCATCTGGAGGGGTCCCGGCTGCATTTTCCCCGCACCTATGGGCAGCGCATGGTTCTGGGGCTGGCAGACAGCCCGAGCCCGGACGACAACACGGAACTGATCAATGAAGCGGTTTACCTGGCTCAGGGAACCCATATCGAAAAAATTGCCGCCATTTGCAGCAATCCAGAAAGCGATATGCATGAAGCCCTGTCACGATGGTCGGAAAGCCTTGAGATCGAAATTATTGAAACCGAGGGCCCTGTGGAAAAAACTGCGGTCCACACCGCTGCCGGCAAAGATGCCGGCATTGTCATCCTTCCATTTAAAAAACACTCCCTGGCAGGCACGTTTTTCAAAGGCGGCATCAGTGCCCTGGCAGCCAGACTGCCCTGTCCGCTGCTGTCTGCCAGAATGACAGATCCCTACGAACACCTGATGGTACCATTCAACGGGTCCCTGGCATGCCAGCGGGCCCTGGAGATCACCATGGATCTGGCACTGCAGCTGGAGGCGGAGGTATCTGTGATAATCGTGGCAGAACCCTCTTATCTTAAAGGGAAACCGTCAGGACCCGATCCCTGGGAGCAGCAGATGGTTCAGCAGGTCCGGGAACTGGCCCGGGTGCATGACACCCGGGTTCAGGAAATCGTCCGCCGGGGCAATCCGGTCAAAGAAATCGCGGCTGCGGCCGCTGACTGCCAGCTGCTGGTGCTGGCCGGCAATGACGGTCACACCGGATTTTTTTCCATCCAGACCGCGGACATGATCCTGAACCGGGTATCGTGTTCCGTGCTGCTGGTCTCATAAAGGGGTAGAAAAGCAATGGAAATTCACTCTGCATGGGCACTGGTGCTGGTCTCGCTGGGGGCCGCGTTTCTGCCCAGCTTAGGGCAGCGGCTCCGGCTGCCGTCCGTGGTCCTGGAAATTCTGTTCGGGGTGGTGATCGGCAAAAGCCTGTTAAACCTTCAGTTCGGGGAAGACTGGATCTCTTTTCTGTCCCATCTGGGATTTCTGATTCTGATGTTCCATGCGGGCATGGAAATCAACTTTGGCATGCT
Source organism: Desulfotignum sp. (assembly GCA_011390695.1). Next base: position 1,370 of record JAABRW010000328.1, on the reverse strand, counting down.
CAAAAAACAGCGGGCCGGTATGTTCGTCATCCAGGCCGGGGTGTTTCTGCTCACCCTGGTGCTGTCCATGGGCGCGGCCGTTATGCTGGGGCAGGGCCTGTATCTGGGACTGGTTTTGTCCACCACCTCCCTGGGGCTGGTGGTGCCGACCCTCAAGGACACCGGTGCCAGCCAGTCCCCCCTGGGACAGAACGCACTCATCGCCGCCACCCTGGCTGATTTTCTGACCCTTTTTGCCATCACATTTTTTTTGCTGTGGCACCAGAACGGGTTTGGCTGGGATTTTCTGCGGCCCTTACCCCTGTTCATCGGATTCGGTGTTCTGTTGAAACTGGTCCAGTTTCTGGCCTGGTGGTATCCGGAAAAAACCGACCGGCTCCTGGCGGACAAAGATTCCCAGGAACTGGGGGTGAGGTTTTCCCTGGCCCTGCTGTTTTTATTTGTGGCCCTGTCCGAGCTGGCCCACCTGGAACCGGTCTTAGGGGCATTTATGGGAGGGGCGCTGCTTTCCATTGTGTTCAGGGAAAAAACCCATCTGGAGCAAAAACTGTCCGGTTTTGGATATGGATTTCTGGTGCCGTTGTTTTTCATTCATGTGGGCATGCAGTTTGATGTGGCCAATGTCCTGTCCATGGGCCAGCTGGTGTTTACCGGCAAGCTGCTGGGGGTTGCCGTGCTGGTAAAGATTCTGCCCTGCCTGCTTTTTGTGTTTGCCGGGCTGTCTTTTTTCAATTCCCTGCACGTAGGCCTGCTCATGACATCCCGGTTGAGCCTCATCATTGTGGCGGCCACCATCGGCCTGGAATTCGGATTTATCACCGAAGCTTTCAAGGATGCCATCATCCTGCTGGCCATTATCACCTGTCTGATGGGACCGACACTTTTCAAGGCGTTTTACCGGTCGGATGGGGATACCCCGGATACCCGGACCCGGATCCAAAAAAAGAACCTTGCCGCCGGCTGGATGCGGCAGCAGAAATAATGGCCAAACCCGGGAGAGGATTTGACGGATCCAGGTTCTTTCCAAGGAAGCTGTCCTGAAATCCTTGATTTTCTGCTGTGGTATCTGTCTGTCACTCAAACAAGATACGAATACAATCATCATATTCCGTTAACCCCATCCCAACACAAATGCCGGATAATTTTTCGGAACTGTGACCCCATCATTTTTCAGCCGAAAGGACCGGTGCCATGCACGACATCACCCATCTGGCCGCCAACAATGAACTGAAGCAAAAAAAACTGTTTTCCCGCCCGCTGATCCATGAATCATCCACTGTCATTCACTCCCGGTTCGGAGAATACACGGAAATTGAGGCCGGGTGTTTCTGCAATGAAATCACCCTGGGGGATTATTCCTATCTGTCCTC
>JAABRW010000327.1 GCA_011390695.1 Desulfotignum sp. | reverse complement strand
GGATATCAACCGGGTCTGCCATTTGGGATGGGAAATGGGACTTCTGGAAACGGCATCCTTTGAAACCGGCACCTGTTACCGCCTGCACCGTCGCATGGGCGCGCCTTCCGGGGACACTCCCGAAAAACACTATGTCACAGATCCTGATAAAGCCTGTATTGATTTCAAAAAAATCCCTTTACCCGTGCTGGCGCAATTTTCGAAAATGGCAAGATACCGGGTGGAAAACAAACAGATTTTTGCAGCGCCGGATCCGGTAATGATGGGCCGGCATCTGGATGACATCAGGAATACACCATGGCTTTTCCGATTGATCAATCATTTGCCCGCATTCAAGCATTTGTTTCAACAACTTGAAAAAAACTGGGGAAACGAGATTATTCACAGGAATCTGCTGGTTGCACAAATCAAACACATTGGTTTACAAGCATCCCTTGAGAAAGCGTTATCCAATGAAGATGTCCTTTTTCTGCCCAATGGATTTATCGCCTTTCCAAAGGGGTTGGAAAACATGATTGAAAAAGCAGTGGTTCAACAAGGATTTGCCGTGAAACGCGTTACACCTTAAATCAGTCCATGGTTCCATGAGTATGACAGATATGAAAAAAACGACATTGCCTGAAAAACACGCAGAACAGCTGGATGAAACAGAATTAACCGATATCGAGAACCATGTGCCGGATCTGAGAAAAGATCTCCACCTGTTTGTCAACTATATCAGCGACCGAACCGTGAAGCGGTCTGTGCGGGAAAACAATCTTTCCAAACCGGATCTTAACCGACTGGCCAAACTGATTTCAGATCCTTTTGCCGTCTCGGATGTGGAGGAATACGGGGAATCGGACTGGATCGATTTTATTGACGGTCTGGCCTTGCGCTTGAAATTTATTGATTATGATACCCAAGGTGAGTATGCCGGTTACACCAGTCACAGCACGTCTTTCCCGGATAATTATATTGAATTCAATAAAGAAATTTACACGGCATTTGTAAAAAAAAGCCTCCAGGAGCAGGAACAGATGATCTTTGACAGTCTGGTGGATTCCTACTCAGACAGCAGAAATGAATTCTATTCCTCCAATGCCCTGAGCAGACTTGACCGGTTCAGCATCCGGGGGTGTGCAACAGGGGTGATGCCGCTTCTTGATTTCGGCAAAATCAGGAGAAGGATATGCGATCACCTGAAACATTATACCCCCGGTGTCTGGTATTCAACCGCTTCATTGATCCGGCGGTTGAAAGATCTTGATCCGTATTTTCTTATTCCGGAAAAGCCAAGATATAAATATAAATATGACGAAGAAAAAGGGCGGTACTGTAATTTTTTTGAAACAAAATATGGTAGTCATGCCCCAACAGTGAAACCAACGGACCCGGATGCATTCGAGCGGGTGGAGGGCCGGTATATTGAACGGTTTCTGGAATACATCCCTTTGTGCATGGGGTATGTGGACCTGGTTTACGGGAAAAAACAGGATGCGGATATTTTTCCTTCCATGGGGCAGATCAAGGGATTCAAAGTGACCGAAAGGTTCATCCGGTTTATTAACGGTGCCGTTCCGGAGCCAAAGGTAACCATACTGCCAAATCACGAGATCCACATCGAATCAGGCGTCTATCCAGCCAATATGATTCACCGCCTCAGCCCCTTCGGCCAGATGATGTCAGAGGATAAAATCTGTATTATGAAGCTGGACAGGAAACGCATCATAGCTTTCATGGTTGAAAACGAGGGATTTGATGTAAAAAAATTTTTGACCAGTATCAGCGCAACCCCGCTGCCGCAAAATATTGTCACAGAAATTTCCGAATGGGCCGGGCGCTCCGACGTATTTGTTCTGTATGACACCTGCGGGCTGCTGGAAGGAAAATCCCCCCCATCGTTCGCCAATGATTTTCTGGTAGAAAAAATTTCCAGGGATCTTTGTCTTGTCAGTTCCCCTGAAAGGGTGCTGGAAAAATTGGAAAACGCGGTCCGGGCACCGGTTGAAATCAAGCATGCCAACACAAAACTGTCACCGACTCCAAAGGCAATTACCAGCAGATACCTGAAAAAAGCCGCGAAAGAACAAAAACCAGTCGTCAAAGAACAGGTGATTATAAAACAAAAGACATTTGTGACCCTCTGTTTTCAGAAGGTGCATATCCTTGAAATATTTGTCAAAGCACTGGTCAAGGGAAAATGTCCTGTTGAAGTTGACAAGGAACGAATGACAATCAGCTACGGGTCGAAAGACAAGAAAAAAGTGGCCGCTATTTTGAAAGATCTCCGAAAAACCTATCGAATCAAGATCGAGGACGTTTTGTCGTGACAACACTGCCGCTGGACGGTCCCCTGATCATTCAAAGCGATCGGACCCTGATGCTGGAAACAGCGCATCCTGAGTACGGCCCTTGCAGAGATTTTCTGGCTCTTTTTGCCGAACTTGTAAAATCTCCGGAATATATCCACACCTACAAGGTCAGTCCGTTGTCCATGTGGAATGCCGCAGCCCTGGATATTGCCTTTGAGACAATCCTGGATGGTCTGCACCGGTTTTCCCGGTATGAACTGCCGGGGAATGTATTGTCGGATATAAAAGAATGGTACGGGGTGTACGGCCGGCTGGTCCTGAAAAAAGAATCCCCCGACCGGCTGCGGCTGCAGGTCTTTGATAAGGTCATTTTACACCGAATAAGCCGAAATGAAAATCTGGCCGGTTTCTGGAAAGAATCTGTCACAGACGGGTGGCTGGTGGAAACCGACCAGCGGGGAAATGTCAAACAAGCCCTGGTCAAGGCCGGATATCCTGTTAAAGATTTGTGCGGATATGTGACCGGCGATGCCCTGGCCCTGGCCCTCAAAGATGTGGACACTGCGGGAAACGCCTTTGCACTTCGGGACTATCAAGAAGAAGCCGTGGATATTTTTTACCAGGGAGGGCGATCTTCCGGGGGAAACGGTATCATTGTCCTGCCCTGTGGTTCAGGAAAAACCATTATCGGACTGGGGGTTATTTCGAAGATAGCCGGGCA
>JAABRW010000326.1 GCA_011390695.1 Desulfotignum sp. | reverse complement strand
TCTTGTTTTTTGAAGTTGATTCAGGTATAAGCCTTAGGATTATGATCACGCGATTAATAGAAACCATTGGAAGTCCTTTTTCCAGTTATATTGAATCCACGGGACGTCTGACCCGGTTTTTTCTTGCCGGTATCCGGCAGATCGCGGTCTTGCCGTTTCAATGGAACAAAATCCTGGATCAGATCGGATTTATCGGGGCAAAATCCCTGTTTGTTATTCTTTTGACCGGCTTGTTCACCGGCATGGTTTTAGGGCTCCAGGGATATTACTCGCTGGTGGACTTTGGATCGGAAGCTGCTTTAGGAGGGGCCGTGGCACTGAGCCTGATCCGTGAGCTGGGCCCGGTTCTCACAGCCATCATGATTACAGCCCGGGCCGGATCGGCCATGACGGCTGAAATCGGGGTCATGCGCATGTCCGAACAAATCGATGCACTGGTCACCATGCAGATCAATCCCATCCGATTTCTTTTCAGTCCGAGAATCCTGGCCGCACTGATCAGTTTTCCTTTGCTGACGGCTTTTTTTGATGTGGTGGGCATATTCGGTGGATTTCTGTCCGGTTCCCTGTTAATGGGAATCAATGAAACCGTTTATATGGACAAAGTGATCCAGAGTGTCAAAATGATAGATATCTGGGGTGGATTCATCAAATCGTTTGTATTTGCCCTGGTGGTCGCGACCATCTGCAGTTACCGGGGATATTTCGCCCATATGAACAATCAGGGACAAACCGGTGCCAAAGGGGTTTCTCTGGCCACCACCAGTGCCGTGGTACAATCGTGCATCTGGATTCTGATCTTTGATTATGTGATCACTTCTTTTCTGGTATAAGAGCTATGACCCAGCCTTTCATTGAATTCAAAAACGTATATAAACGGTTCGGCAACCTGGAAGTTCTCAGGGGGGTCAATCTGTCCATAGACAAAGGAACCGTCACTGTGGTGATCGGCAAGAGCGGTTCCGGCAAATCCGTTCTCCTAAAGCATATTGTGGGCCTGGTTCAGGAAGACGAAGGAGATGTGCTGATCCAGGGTAAATCTCTGAACCGGCTTTCCGGCAAACAAGCCAGGCAGTTTAAAAAAAATATGAGTTACATGTTTCAGGACAACGCCTTGTTTGATTTTCTAACGGCATTTGAAAACATTGCACTGCCGCTGACGGAAACCACCCGGATGACGGTTGAACAAATCCGGAAAAAAGTCCATGACCGCATGGCCCGGTTGAGTATTGAGGGCATCGACCAGAAATACCCGTCTGAACTGTCCGGCGGCATGCGCAAACGGGTGGCCCTGGCCAGGGCTTTGGTGACAGATCCGGAACTGATTCTGTTTGATGAGCCCACCACAGGCCTGGACCCGATACGCAAAAATGACGTACATCATTTGATCCGGGAATTTCAGAAACAGTTCGGATTTACCGCCGTGATCGTCAGCCATGATATCCCGGACATTTTTGATCTGGCGCAACAGATCGCGCTGCTGGATGAAGGAAAGATTGTTTTCAAAGGAACCAGGCAGGAAATCATGGCATGTGAACATGAAACAGCGTGTGCATTTATCAGAGGAAGGGAAGTGTTGTATGACCGATCGAAAACGTGATTTTTATGTGGGTGTTTTTGTCATTGTCACCGTTATCTGCACCGGGTATCTGTTTCTGGTTGTGGGGGAATTCTCCCGATTTTTAAAAGACCGGTACACCATTCATGGCTATTTTTCTTCGGTATCCGGCCTGAAAAAGGGGGCATCTGTGGACCTGGCAGGGGTTCGGGTTGGAAATGTGTCTGACATTGCCATTGACATAGAACATCTGGTGGCAAAGGTAACAATGGAAATTGACAGTCGAATTGAAATTTCTGAAGATAGTATCGCTTCCATTAGAACCGCAGGCATTATCGGTGAAAAATTCATTGAAATTCTGCCGGGTGGCTCCGATTTCATGCTGTCCCAGGGAGATGAGATTGAAAACACGGAATCCGCCCTGGATATTGAATCATTGATAAAAAAATTCATTTTCAACAATGATTCTTCCGGAAACTGAAACCCGTTTAACTTAGGAGACAGGTTAAATGAAACAAACACATCTTTTGATGCTCATTTTGGGAATCTGTGCATGCATCGGCTTGGGATCACCAGCATGGTCCCAACCATCTTCTGCCGAAAATCAGGATACTACACAACAAATTATAATGGAATCCGATCCATCATCCGACAATTTTTTTGAAGATGATTTTTTTGAAGAAGAACCGGCCGGCAAGGCTGTCGACCCTGTGGCAGATCCATTCTATTATTTCAATTATGCCATGTATGTGGTCAACGACAACTTGTATTATTATGTGCTAAAACCCGTTGCCACAGGCTACAAAACCGTAATGCCCACACCGGCACGCAAAGGGATTCGCAATTTTTTTCATAATCTGATGTTTCCCATCCGGTTTGTAAACAATCTGCTGCAGTGGAAACTGGAACAGGCTTCAGACGAATTCGGTATTTTTCTGGTTAACTCCACTGCCGGAGTTCTGGGATTCAACCAGGTAGCCCAGAAATATCTGGATATGCATACCCAAAAAGAAGATCTGGGCCAGACTCTGGGCACATATGGCATCAAGGAAGGGTTTTATCTGGTTTTACCGGTATTGGGTCCATCCACGTTTCGGGATGCCATCGGCATGGCAGGAGATTATTTTGTGCTGGACCCCATCGACTATGTCTCTGCCTGGGAGCTGGAACTGGGACTCGATGCCCTGGACATCGTCAACCGGACATCTTTCCGCATCGGAGATTATGAAAGCATGAAAAAAGCGGCACTGGATCCTTATGTGGCGATCCGGGACGCCTATATCCAGAATCGGCGGATGCAGGTCAGTCAATAATCGGAAACAGATCCTTGCGCCGGTGAGGCAGAAAATACCGCATACGATGAGACCGGACATGCGCAAGCTGTTTCGGTTCCAATGTGACAAAATGCAGATGATTTTTTTTAGGTAAAGACCGGGAGATCAGTTTCCCGTCCGGTCCGATCACCAAAGAGAGACCGGGAAATTCC
>JAABRW010000336.1 GCA_011390695.1 Desulfotignum sp. | reverse complement strand
TGCAGGTGGATGATGACGGCATGCCATACAAATGCATCAACTGCCGGCAGTGCGTGGAGGTGTGTCCCCGGGATGCACTGCATTTCAACTAAAAAAATCGGAGGACCATCATGTTATACGGATATGCAGGACACACCCTCAGGATCGATCTAAGCAGCGGTAATATTGAAAAACAACCCTTGAAACAGGAATGGGTCGACGAATTTATCGGGGGCCGGGGATTCACCGCCAAAATTCTTTACGATGAAAACCCGCCCGGCGCAGACCCCTTAGGGCCGGAGAACCGGTTTGTCATTGCCATGGGGCCGTTGAGCGGCCTGTTTGTCCCGGCGGCCGGCAAAACCCATTTTGCCGCAAAATCCCCTGCCACGGGCGGATACGGCGACAGCAACATGGGCGGACATTTCGGGGTGACCATGAAATACGCCGGGTATGATGTCACCATATTAAAGGGACAGGCCAAAGATCCTTCCTATATCTTCATTGACAACGACACAGTGGAGATCCGGCCTGCAGGGCATCTGTGGGGCAAAGGCTCCACTGCCGTGGAAGAGATCCTGAAAAATGATCTGGGACAGGAATTTCAGGTTTTGACCATCGGCGAGGCTGGGGAGCGCATGGTCAACTTTGCCTGCATCTCCCATGATTTCGGGCGCCAGGCAGGCCGCACCGGCATCGGCGCGGTCCTGGGATCCAAAAACATCAAGGCCATTGCCGTGCGCGGCACCAAAGACATCCCGGTATTCGACCCCAAAGGGCTGCTCAAAAAAGGCAAACAAACCTATGCCGCCTGCCGGGAAAAACCCGGGTTCAAGGGCTGGACCCCGGAAGGCACCGCCGGCATCACCAACTGGTGCAATGATGTGGGGGCCCTGCCCACCCGCAACTTTGCCACCTCCCATTTTGATGCAGCCGATAAGATCAACGGCAAAGCCATTCTGGATGAACTGAAAATCACGGACAAGGGGTGTTTTTCCTGCCCCATCCCCTGCGGCAAATACGGCCTTGCAAAAACCGCCCTGGGTAATAAATATGTGGAAGGCCCGGAATATGAAACCCTGGCCCTGTTGGGCAGCAACTGCGAACTTTCCGACATCCATGCCGTGGCCCATGTCAACTGGGTGTGCGACGAACTGGGACTGGACACCTGCTCTGCCGGAGCTGTGGTTTCTTTTGCCCTGGAGTGCTATGAAAAAGGGCTGATCTCCAAAGAGGAGATGGGCATGGATGTCACATGGGGGGACCTTGACTCCATCGTTTATATCCTGGAGAAAATCGCGAAACGGGACGGCATCGGGGATGTGCTGGCGGACGGGGTGCAAAAGGCTGCTGAAAAGATCGGGGGAGACAGTGCAAAATTTGCCATCCATGTCAAGGGACTGGAGTGGACCGGGTATGAATCCCGAAACGCCCCCGGCATGATGCTGGGATACATGACCGCGGATGTGGGGGCCCACCACAGCCGGTGCTGGGTCCTGGGATCGGATGTGGCCAATGCCGTGGGCGGCAGCCAGGATGCCAATGTCCATGACCTGATCTCCCAGGGCGCGAATTTCGAAACGATCCCCAAGGCGGACCACAAAAACGTGGTACCCCTGGTGCTCAAATCCCAGCACCTGCGGCCGGCCTTCGACATCCTGGGCACCTGCCGGCTCCAGTACATGGAGATCGGCCTGGAAACCCATTACTATGAAGAACTCTACTATCACGCCACCGGAAAAAAACTGGATTTCAACAAGGATCTTCTGACCCTGTCCGAAAAGATCTGGCACCTGAACCGGATGTTCAACAAAAGGGAGATCCCGGATTTCGGCAGAAAATATGATTACCCGCCCCCGCGCTTTTACGAAGAACCCATCCCCTCCGGCCCCAACAAGGGCCACAAGGTGGAATTTGCCGTGATCGAAGAAATGCTGGATGCCTATTACGCAGCCCGGGGATGGGATTCAAACGGCATCCCCACCAGAGAAACCCTGGAAAAATTCAACCTGGCCGTGGAATGATCACCATCACTTTGAATATGTCAGAAAGCCTGTTGAGCATCCTCAGGGATACCGGCAGGCCTGGACAGCAGACATGCCGGATCCGGGTGGAAAAAGGCGCTTCGGTCCGGCAGATCTTGCTGAAACAGGGCATCAGCCCCCTGCTGGTGCCCATGATTTTTCTGGACAACCGGAAAATTTCAATGTACACGCCCCTGGAAACCGATGCCGTCCTGACCCTGCATGGTCCCCTGGCCGGGGGATGATATAACTTCAGCAAGTCCACTGTTTTCTGAAGCCGTTGGTTTATCTTTACGAATATAGGACAGTGCAGACAAAAATTGCGCCCGGGCTGATGGGGTGAATTGAACCCTCACGAGAGGTCTTCGGCCAGAAGATTATCAGCTTCAGCAAGCACAGAATCCAGGTCATATCCTTTGCCTGCTTCTATTTCCCTGCCCCTTTTGCCAGCAGACGAAGGATTTCTTTTTCATGTTCAAATTTTTCATAGGCATCAACACTGATGATTACCGCTGTGGGCCTTCCCCTTTGGGTGATGATTAAGGGTTCATCATTTTCTTTTAATTGTTTTAAAAGGTTGGCCGCTTCCCGCCTCAAATCACTTACCGGAATAATATTTGATAATTTTCCCATTTTGTACCTCCTGATGTATCTTTAAAAACACTATTAAAAATACTACATGGCAAGCGATTAATTTTACAAAATGGACCCTGCCGAACGCTCAGACCCGGGCCATGGCCCTGATGTCCGGAGAGATCGATGCGGTAACGGATGTGGGGGCTATCCTGCCCCAGCAGGCAGACATGTTCCAGGGCAAAGATATCGTGTTGAAACAGGTGGAGGTAGCCACCACCCATTACCTGATTTTCAACTGCAGCACACCCCCTTTTCATAAGGCAGATCACCGCCATTGGCTGGCCGGCCAGATGGACCTGCCCGGCATGATCAAGGCCCTGGTGCCGGGGGCGGCCCAGCCGGCCAGGGACCCGTATACCCCGCTGGCCCGGGACTGGACATTTCACCTGCTGCCCCTGTACCATGATATCAGCTATTATGCCCATACCCGCCGGATTGATAATTTTTTCCTGGACCATCACTTCAGGCCCGGCCTGACCCAGACCAGGATCAGAAAATGAACCAGCCCCCGTTGGTCAACCATGCACGGCAGGCATACTGGAAAGACCGCTGGAACCTTTGCCCTTTTTGCGCTGGCACCGGGGAAGATTCTGGGCATTGCCGGCGAAAGCAGATCCGGAAAAACCCTCACCGCCTTTGCCATTGCCGGACTATTGCCGCATCCACTGTCCATTGGCCGGGGCATAGTCCGGTTCGCGGGTCAACCTGCCTTTCATTCCCATGACGGCTCCCCTGTTTTTACACGGGGAAAAGATATTCTCCTGCTGTTCCAGAGTCCCGGCAGTGCGCTGGACCCAGGTGTACGGGCAGGTGTCCAGATCCAGGATGCCTTGACAGCCAGTCTGGGATATTCCCGAAAAACCGCTATTCAAAAAGCGCGGCATGCCATGGCACAGGTGGGACTGGAGGTTTCTTTGTTTGACCGGTACCCGTTCCAGCTCAGCGGGGGCCAGCGGCAGCGGGTGCTGATGGCCATGGCATTCGGCCTGGCCCCCCGGATATTGATTGCCGACGAGCCCACCGCCGGCCAGGATGTGGCCAACCGGGATCACCTGCTGCTGCTGCTGACCCGACTGGCCCGGGAAACCGGAACTGCGGTCATCCTCATTTCCCATGACAAAGATGCCGCAAATGCGCTGTGTTCGCGGGTCATTTCACTGTCTCTGCCCTGCTGCCAAAGCAAAACATCCTATCCTGAGGCATGAATGCCAATGCTCGGACAAACTGAACAGATACCCCATTGATAAAGCAGAAAATTGATACCCGACAAAATAATGATCTGACAAACGACAAAAAAATCTATCAATTGCTTGTCAAAGCTATTTTTTTATGTTTTATATACTTTCCATGAAAGAATACAAGCTTAAAGAACAGGAACGCCGAAAAAAAGAGATCTACCGGATTGCCACCCAGACCCTGTGGCAGAAAGGGTATGACAAAACCACCATCCGGGATATCGCCGGAGCAACCGGGATGACCACGGCCGGACTGTACTATTATTTTAAAAGCAAGGAAGAGCTTTTATTCCAGATTCTGGACAGCCATATGGATGACATGATTGCCGGCATTGAAAAGATCGCCGGCACCCAGGCGGATTCCCTGAACCTGATCAGAAAATATATCCAGTACCAGGTGGACACCTTCTGCAAAGACAAATACCGCAGCAAACTGATCCTCAATGATGATGACTGCCTCACCGGAGAGTGGTACCGCCAGGTCAAAGAAAAACAAAGAGCCTATCTGGTTTTCTGGCGCAACGCCCTGGAAGCCTGGTGCCGGGAAAAGGGTCTTCCTCTCGATCACATCGCCGTGGATGCTCACTGCCTGGTTGGCATGTGCAACTGGATCTACCGGTGGTATGACCCCAAAGGCGACATCGGGCCACAAGCCCTGGCTGAAAAAATTTTTCACACGTTTATCTTCGGCCTTTCAACCAAAGGGACAACTTCTTTTACCTGAAAAACCGGTTCCCCCCCGATCCATACCCCGGGTTTCTACCATGGCCATCCCCCCCCCTTTTATTCTGACCACCAGATCGCCGGCCTGTTCTGTGTCCATGTGCATTTCCTTCAAAAACACTGTCTGCCCGGCAGCTCACCCCCCCCCACCATTTTTCCAGACAGACAAACCCGCTGAAAACACAAAAGATACCTCTGAACCAATGAGGGCACATCAGTTTATGAATTTGAAATAATTTTGTTGACAGATGAAAACAACCCATGATATGGCATGATAACCATACGTTAAAAAAATCTAACGTTTGATCAGTGAAGCAAGGGGTTTCATTCAACACTTTTTAAGGAGGGCATCACCATGAAGGTAAAAGCCGGATTCGCTGTTTCTTTTTTTTCCTTAACACTGATTTTTTCTCTGGCAACCGCTGCGGCGGCAAAGCCCATCGAAATCAGCTTCAGCAATTTTTTTCCCCCGTCACACATCCATGGTCAGCTGGGACAGGCATATTGTGACGAAATTGAAAAACGTACCGACGGCAAAGTGAAAATGACCTATTATCCGGGAGGCTCCCTGGTCACAGCACCCCAGACCTATGGGGCTATTGTGGACGGCATCACGGATATAGGGTTTTCTGTTCTTGGATACAGCCGGGGGGTGTTTCCGGCCATGGAAGCCATTGACCTGCCCATGGGATACAAAAGCGGAACCCAGGCGACCAAAATCATCAATGCATTTTACGAAAAATTCCAGCCCGAAGAACTGAACAAGGTCAAGGTTATGCTGTTTACAGCCCACGGCCCGGGTCTCATCCACAGCAAAGACCCCATCAGAACACTGGAAGACATCAAAGGCATGAAAGTGCGTTGCTACGGGTTCAGCGTCAAGGTAGTGGAAGCTTTGGGAGCAGTTCCTGTGGCCATGGCCCAGAACCAGGCCTATGAAGCGCTGCAAAAAGGGGTGTGCAATGCCACGCTGGTTCCCATAGAGGCCCTGAAGGGCTGGAAACAGGCCGAGGTAATCAACTACACCACGGAAAGCTACAGCATCGGCTACACCTCGGGTGTGTACCTCTTCATGAACAAAGACAAGTGGACATCCCTGCCCAAAGATATCCAGGCGGTTTTTGAACAGGTAAACAAAGAGTGGATAACCAAATTCGGCGATGCCTGGGATTCCAGTGACCAGGAGGGCAGAGAATTTACCCTGGAACTGGGGAACGAGATTATCCCGCTGTCTCCTGAAGAAAGCGAACGCTGGGCTGACGCGGTGGCACCGGTGATCGACACCTGGGTACAAGATGCCTCGAAAAAAGGACTGCCGGCCCGGGAATATGTGGATTTTCTCAGACAGGCGGTATCCACTTATTAACAACACCTTCACGAAACCACCAGCAAGGCGGGGCCTGCCCACTGGCCCCGCCCAGGAAAGGGACCGCACATGTTTTATGAACCCGGCAGCGACCATGGCCTTGTCTTTGATCCCTTCAAATCCTGTGTCGTGCCCCGGCCCATCGGATGGATCTCCACCATCTCCCCGGAAGGGATTTCCAACCTGGCCCCATACAGCCAGTTCCAGAACCTGACCTTTGATCCGCCCTATGTGATGTTCGCCGCCAACCAGAACACCCTCGGCAAAAGAAAAGACACCACAGTGAACGCGGAACAGATCGGAGAATTTGTGTACAACATGGCCACTTTTTCCCTGAGAGAAGCGGTGAATCGGTCTGCCAGGGAAACCGATCCCGGCATTGATGAGTTTGACCTGGCCGGGGTCACCAAGGCTCCGTCAAAACTGGTCAAACCCTTCCGGGTGGCGGAATCCCCCGTACAAATGGAATGCCGGTACCATCAAACCCTGCGGCTGCCTGGCACCGGCACGATGGGCACTGTGGATATCATCATCGGCCGGGTTGTGGCCGTGCACATCCAGGATGAATATATCACCAAAGACGGCAAAATTGACATTCTCAAAATCCGGCCCATCGGCCGGCTGGGATATTATGACTATGCCGTCATCGACAACCTGTTTGAAATGGTTATTCCGGGTTCAAACCCTGACCTTTGTTCCGGAATGGAGGGAGCTGCCAGAAAATGCACCAGAACCTGACCGGATTTGAAAAAAGTGTCAACGGGGTGGCCCGGTATATGTATTATATTGCCGGCCTGGCCATTGTCTGCATGATGATCATCACAACGGTGGACGTTTTCATGCGTTTCTGCGTGACGTTGTACGGAAAATTTGGATGGTCCTTTCTGGCATCCTGGCGTCCGGTTCCGGGGACCTATGATCTGGTAGCCATGTGTGGTGCTGTAGCAGCTGCATTTGCCATGGCCCACACCACACTTGAATCGGGCCATGTGGCGGTCAGCCTGGTGGTCCGGATCCTGGCAAAAAAAACACAGATTGTCATCAAATTTTTTACCGATACCGCATCTGGTCTGCTGTTTGGCATCCTGGCCTGGCGCTGCACCTTATATGCCCGGGATCTTAAAGAAAGCGGCGAAGTTTCCATGACCCTGCAATTGCCCTTTCACCCCTTTGTATACATGCTTGCTTTTTCCAGTTTTATTGTCACGCTTGTGTATGTAATCTCCATTATCAAAGAAATCCATAAGAAGGTCTCCAAATGAGTTTAACAGCCATTGGTATTATCGGAATCGTTGTGCTGCTGATCATGCTGTTCTCCAAAATGCCTGTCGGGTTTGTAATGGCCCTGATCGGTTTTTTAGGGTTCAGTTATGTCAAAGGATGGGGTCCGGGATTGAGTATTTTATCCAAGGATTTCTTTGAAATGTTTTCCAGCCACAGCCTGACCGTGATCCCCCTGTTCATGTTCATGGGGCAGATCTCGTTTTATTCAGGCATCAGCCGGCGGCTGTATGATGCCGCCTATGTACTCATCGGGGCCCGCAAAGGGGGGCTGGCAATGGCCAGCGTGGCGGCCTGCGCCGGATTCGCCGCCATTTCCGGCTCCACCAATGCCACGGCCGCCACCATGGCAACAGTGGCCATACCGGAAATGAAACGGTTCAAGTATGATATGGGCCTGGCTGCAGGAACTGTTGCCGCAGCCGGCAGCTTAGGTATTCTTATTCCACCGTCCACCATTTTTATTGTGTATGGGATTTTAACCGAGCAATCCATCGGCAGTTTATTTCTGGCCGGTATCCTGCCCGGCATTTTATTGTCTCTTTTATTCATCCTTGCCATTCATTTACAGGTTCGGCGCAATCCGGACCTGGCACCGGCCGGTCCCAAAACCACCTGGACCAAGAAACTCAAATCCCTGACCGGTGTGATCGAAGCCCTGCTGATTTTCGGATCCGTCATGGGCGGGCTTTTTTCCGGGGTGTTCACTCCCACGGAAGCCGCTGCCGTGGGCGCTTTTTTAACCCTGGTACTGTCAGTCACCCGCAGGCAGCTGTCCTGGAAGCATTTTCTCAAAGCCATTGCCGACACCACCCGCCTGAGCTGCATGGTCATGGTGATCGTGGCAGGAGCAACGGTTTTCGGTCATTTCATGGCCGTCACCCGGATCCCCTTTGACCTGTCCATCTGGGTGGGAAGCCTGCCCCTGCACCCCATGGTTATCATGATGGTGATTATCCTGATCTACCTGATCGGCGGATGCTTCATGGACGGATTCGCCCTGATCATGCTCACGGTGCCCATCTTTTTTCCGGTGGCCCAGGCTTTAGGATTTGATCCTATCTGGTTCGGAGTCATTATCGTGCTGATAGCTGAAATGGGGGTAATCACCCCTCCGGTGGGAATCAACGTCTACGTGGTGTACGGCGTATCCAAAGACATCCCCCTTGAAGCCATCTTCAGGGGAGTCATGCCGTTCCTGCTGGCCCTTATCGTGTGCAACCTGCTGCTGATGATCTTCCCCCAGATCGCCTTGTTTCTGCCGGGGCTGTTATGAAAAATCGTTTAGACCTGTCCTGTACTCATGGATTATGTGACAGAAAACGGATTCAGGATATTTCTGGAATTACTATGGGAGAAAACGTGTAATGGAAAACAACATAAATCTGTCTATTTTTACTAAATTCAATTTTGAATATCCTCCTGTGGGGATAAAATTCTTACTGCTGAAGCCCAGGAATATTTCCAGGCTTGAAAAAAAACTGTCATTTTGCGAAATGCTCAAAGAAGCACAGGATTCCAAGCCGTTTTATGCTGCACAAGATGACCATGAATGTAAGGCAGGCCCTTTTCTGCTGGGGATGGTCGATTCCAATCCTGTCTTTGAAAGTGGACAGATAGGGCCTAAACTTGGTGTTTATGATGATCCCCGGGCAAATCGCAGGCTCTATATGCAGATGCACAAAATGGCCAAAGAAAGTGTTAACTATACTGCTTTTTCTTCTCTGGATCAATTGTCCTTTGATCCAGATCTATTAATTGTTACAGCCAAACCCCATCAGGCGGAAATACTGCTCAGAGCGTATAGTTATCGAACCGGTGCGGCATGGAATTGCAAGGGCACCTCCGTGTTAGGGTGTGCCTATCTGTATATGTATCCATATGCCACGGGAGAATTGAACATGATGATTACAGGACTTTACCACGGAATGAAAGCCAGGAAAACATTTCCCGATGGTCTGCTGCTGATCACCATTCCATTTAATCTACTCCCGGAAATCACACAGAACCTGCAGACAATGAAATGGGATTTACCGCAATATTCATGGGGCAAGGAAGCACATGTGAAAAAAATGAAAGAAATTGGAAAAGAGATCTCAATGGAACTTAAAAAATAAAATCAGGCGGCCCTGCAGTCTGTGCTGTTATTGTATCGGGATATCTTCAAAATTAAAAAGGTTTCATTCAACATTATTTAACGGAGGGTGTCGCCATGACGTCAAAACAAAGAACCAGCGTGAAACAGATCAGTGTCAAAATCATTCTGGTGTTTACCGGAATCCTGCTGCTGTTAGTCTCATCAGCAGCCAGTGCCAAAACCATCAACCTGAGATTCTCCAGTCCTTTCCCCACCATGCAGACCATTACCGGAAAAATCATTGCCCCCTGGATCGAAGAAATCCACAAAGCCAGTGACGGGAAGGTCAAAATACGCCTCTACCCTGCAGGGGCTCTGGGTAAGGCGCCGGATCAGTTCGACCTGGCTGAAAAGGGAATCGCCGACCTGTCATACCATCTGTCGGATTACACACCCGGCCGTTTCCCATTGACCACGGTATTTTCTCTCCCTTTCATGGTCCCTTCGGGTGAAAAAGTCTCCCGGGCCATGTGGGAAACCTTCCAGAAAGAAGCCGCGTATCGGGAAGAATACAGCAAGGTCAAGGTCCTGGCGCTTTTCGGTCATCCCGGCGGCCACTTCCACACGGTCAAAAAACCGATTCGCACCATTGCAGATTTCAACGGCGTCAAAATGAGGACCGCCAACCCCTCCATTTCCAAGGCCCTGCGGCTGTGGGGGGCCATCCCTGTGGCCATGCCGATCACCGAAACCTACCAGTCCCTGGAGCGCAATGTCATCGACGGAACCGTTCTGGTATGGGAGGGCATGGGCGTATTCAAGCTCAACGAGGTCACCCGTTACACCACGGTAGCAGACCTGTACACCATGCCCATGATGATCGTGATGAACAAGGACAAATGGGAATCCCTGCCGCCCGACATCCAGCAGTTGTTTGAAGACACCACCGGACTGAAAATGTCCATGGCTGCCGGCGCTGCATTTGACTCCATGGAAATCCCCTTCCGCAAACAGACCCTGGAAAAGGGGACCGAAGAAATTATCCTGCCCCCGGAGGAGCTCAAAAAATTAAAAGATTCCACCATCCCTTTGCAAAAAGAATGGGTCGAGGAGATGACGGCCAAAGGGTATCCTGCACAGCAGGTTTTAGACACAGCCCTTTCGTTGATCAACAAATAAAGGAAATATAAACGGGCATGAGAAACTTTGTAAATATCCTGGGGCTGTTCAGCTATTTTCTGTCAAGACTGGGCTGCGTGGCTTTGTTTGCCATGATGTGCCTGACCTTGGTGGATGTCGTGGGCCGCTATGTTTTCAACTCGCCTATTCTGGGGGCCTTTGAAATCACCGAGTTCATGGTCCTGGTCATGGTATTTTCCTTTCTGGGCTATGCCCAGGCACAAAAAGCCCATGTCACGGTGGACATTGTGTATGACAGGTTTCCCGCAAATGCCCGCAGAATAATCGCTGTTGCCAACTATACCATAAGCTTCATTGTGATGCTGATCGTGTGCTGGATGGGGTTTGAAAAAGCCGTTGAAACCTGGCAGACCGGTGAAAAGCCATTGAACCTCGCGGTTTTGAACTACCCGTTTGTTTTTTTCCTGTCTTTCGGAGCCATGGTCATGTGTATTGAATATATCCGCGATGTGATCAGAAAACTGCCGCTGAAAGGGGATAAAAAATGACCCCGGAAATGGCCGGCATCATCGGAATTGTGATGCTGTTTGTGTTCCTCGCATTGCGGTTGTATATCGGGATCACCATGGCCCTGATCGGTCTGGTGGGCACCTGCGCCATCATCAATGTCAGTGCCGGATTGAACCTCATGGGGCTGGTTCCCTGGGCCGAAGGATCTTCCTATACATTGAGCGTGATCCCGCTGTTTATTCTGATGGGGCAGTTCGCCTTTGTTTCAGGCATCAGCCAGGATATATATAAAGCTGTTTATACCTGGATTGGCCACATGCGCGGCGGCCTTG
>JAABRW010000324.1 GCA_011390695.1 Desulfotignum sp. | reverse complement strand
CGCAAAATGGCCAAGGATGAAAATGTGGACATGCGGTTTTATGATATCATCTATGATGTCATAAATGATATCAAGGCCGCCCTGGACGGCATGATGCCATCCACCTTCCATGAAATCATCATTGGCCGGGCCGAGGTGAGAGATACCTTTGTGGTACCCAAAATCGGTACCATAGCAGGCTGCCACATCACTGAAGGAAAGGTGGTCCGGGGCAAAAAGATACGGCTGCTCAGAGAAGGTGTGATCAAGTGTGATACCCAGCTGTCTTCTCTGCGGCGGTTCAAGGACGATGTCAAAGAAGTGGAGCAGGGATATGAATGCGGTATCGGCCTGGCAAAATATAATGATATCAAGACGGGCGATATTATTGAATGCTATGAGGTGGAAGAAAGAAAATATGCCCCCAAACAAGAGAAATAATGAAACCATATACCAGAGCTGAACGTATCAGTATCAAGATTCAGCAGGCTATAACCGAGCTGCTGACCAAGAAAATCAGTGACCCCAGAATTGAAATGGCCACCATATCCCAGGTTAAAATGACTGCGGATCTGCGGCTGGCCAGTGTCTATGTAACTGTTTTTGGTGATGAAAAAAAAATTACTGCAACCCTGGAAGGGTTTAAACACTCCAGGGGATTTATAAAAAAGCAGATTGCCCCCCAGCTGGGCCTTAAATATATGCCGGAACTGCGGTTTTTTCATGATGATTCCTTTGATAAAGCCGCAAAAATGGATGCCTTGATTGCATCTGCAGTCAGGGATCTGCCCCGGGATCAAGAAGACGACTAACCACCCTCCAACCAACATTTTTTCCCAGGACTTTTTTTTTCATGACAAATGGTATGCTGCTGGTCAATAAGCCGGAAGGGTTGTCATCCGCCCGGGTAGTGGACCAGATCAAAAAAATTTTCCAGGTGAAAAAAGCCGGCCATACAGGCACGCTGGACCCATTTGCCACAGGTCTTCTGCCGGTGGCCCTGGGACAGGCTACCCGGCTGTCCCGGTTTTTTCTGGGCAGTGCCAAACACTACAGGGCTGTTGTTACTTTAGGGATTGAAACCGATACCCTTGATAAAACCGGCAGGGTCACTTTCCAGGCAGATCCGGACCTGGTATCATCCATACTGCCGGAGCAGGTCAGGCAGGTGGCGGCGGAATTTGCCGGGGTGCAGCAGCAGGTGGCCCCCAGTTTTTCCGCCCTCAAGCACCAGGGCCAGCCGCTTTATAAACTGGCCCGGCAGGGGAAGATGATCAAAAAACCCCCCCGCACCATTGAGATCTACGACATCAGCGTGATGCGCATGAATCTGCCTGAATTTGAAATTGATGTACAGTGTTCCGGAGGCACCTACATCAGGAGCCTGGCCCATGACATGGGGCAGCTGCTCGGGTGCGGCGCCCATTTGTCCGGTCTGTGCAGAACCGGTGTCAGTCAGTTTACCCTGGACCAGGCCGTTGACCTGGATACACTGCACGCCTGTGACCTGCAAACGGCAATAAACCATATCCTGCCCATGGTGGATTGCCTGCCTTTCATGCCCCTGGTACAGGCAGACACGGTCCTGGAAGATAAAATCCGCTACGGCCGCAAACTGCTGCACCAGGATATTGTATCCGGACCGGACAAGGTGCCGGCAGACGGCTTTTTCCGGATAACAGGATCCGACGGCCGGCTTATTGCTGTGGTACAGGCAGATAATAACGGAGCAGACTATAATTATTGTTGCGTTTTCACCGGGTAACTGGTATTTAGTCAAGGTTAATTTTTCGTTTTTGTGACGGCGGTTTGGCAAAAAAGGAACAGGTTGTCTGAATGGAATATTGGATAGCCTGCTGCAGGATCTGCATGTCAAATAAAACGCCGTATTTAATGTATTCCAGACAAAGGAGTTGAGACAGTGGTTTTATTAGCAGAAAACAAAGAAGAGATGATCGAACAATTCAAGCTGCATGAGTCGGATACGGGCTCTCCTGAAGTACAGGTGGCGATCCTGACCCATCGCATCAGCTACCTGACCGAACACCTGAAGCTTCACAAAAAAGACCACCATTCAAGAAGGGGGCTGCTGATTCTGGTGGGCCGGCGCAGAAGCCTTCTGGATTATGTCAAGAAAAAAGATATCAACAGATACCGGTCTTTGATTGAAAGACTGGGACTCAGAAGATAAAAATGAATCACAGCCGGTTTTTGACCGTATCTATGTCAAAAACCGGCTTTTTACAAACAACCGGGCGGCGATTCTTGGGAATGCTTTTAAATAAGTTCGCATCTGTATTATCCAGCACAATGCTGGATAATACAGATGCGGGTTTATTATTTTGCGTATTCTGTAAGGATTCTCCGCCTTTTTACCCCAAGGAGAAAATATGGAAAAAATTGTAACAGCCCAGATCGGTGGAAGAGAATTTTCCATCAGTACCGGCAAAATCGCCAAACAGGCCTCCGGCGCTGTTGTGGTCCAGCTCGGTGAAACCGTTGTTCTGGTCACTGCGGTGGCATCCAAAACCCCCAAAGAAGAGATCAGTTTTCTGCCCCTTACCGTGGAATACCAGGAGCGCATTTATGCAGCCGGACGGATTCCGGGCAACTATTTCCGGCGGGAGATCGGCCGGCCGTCTGAAGATGAAACACTGCGGGCCAGGCTGATTGACCGGCCCATCCGGCCTTTGTTCAAAGATGACTACAACCACGAAACCCAGGTCATGGCCACGGTGTTGTCCACCGACAAAATGTGTGATCCCGGCATTCTGGCCATTGTGGGGGCATCTGCCGCCCTGGAGATATCTGATATTCCCTTTGACGGCCCCATCGCCGGTATCAAGGTCGGCCGCATAAACGGGGAATTTGTTGCCAATCCCAGCCTGGAACAGATGGAAGAAAGCGACATTGAACTGACCGTGGCAGGCTCCAGAACCGGTGTGGTCATGGTGGAAGGCGGCGCCAATATCATTTCGGAACAGGATATGCTGGATGCCATCTTTTTTGGCCATGCCGCCATGCAGCCCATCATTGACATGCAGATGGAACTCAAAAACAGTGTGGGA
>JAABRW010000323.1 GCA_011390695.1 Desulfotignum sp. | reverse complement strand
GGGCACACGGCGAAACAAAATTCCCCGGGATCTGTCCGCAAGGGTTACCCCGCACGACAGGGACAAAAGCCTGCAGATCTTTTCAAAATCCACCCGGCTGATTTCTGACGGTTCCCGGTCAAAGGTATCACAAACAGACAGTTCAGCACCAGCCATTGCCCGGACCATCTGTGTTTCATCCAGGTATTCATAGCGCTTGAAAGGCTGCGGATATCTGCTGAAATCCAGAGAATGGGGGGAAATCCGATGGCGCACATGGCAGGTGCGGTCATGGTATCGGGTTGCAGAAACAAGCAGATTTGTGTCGGGCCTGTCCATCCGGATCTTTTCCCCCTGGTGCATAATTTTGAAAAACCAGGTGCTGCAGCACCTGCAGTCAGACGTTAATCCTTATGAGAACCCTCATCTTCCTGAACATCGGCTTCCATGACCATCATGCATTCATGGCATTCCATCTCAATGTTGGGCACATCACCATATCTTTTTTTGAGTTCCTCTTCAGACAGATGGGTAGTACCGCTGCATCCGCACTGGGGGCAGGATGTTTTTATCCGGTAGTTTTTGCTCATTTTACCCTCCTTTGCATCAGTCTTTTCCTGTGATTCGTGGATCAGATGGTTTTCCTGCACAGTCGGGCGTGTAGCAGGAATTGTCCACAAAAGAACACTCTTTTTTGCAGCTCGGGCATTTTTCCGGCGGGGTATCCGCCTCAAAAGTATATCCGCATTGGTCACAAATCCAGCTGGTCATGGCAGCCTCCTTTGGTTGTTATGGGTATATTTATTTTGTTTTTTTATCATCAACAGGTGATAAACAAATATAATCTGATCAAAAAAACGTAATCATTAATTTAATCATAATCAAAAAACGTGCCGTGGGCAAATTTTTTCCCGGAATTTCCCACATATTCCTGAAAGATGAGCCAGACAGCGCGCCGGGTCAAGAAAAAAAGCGTTCATCAAAGTGCTTATGCAGGAAACAGAATCTTTTTTTCATATAATACCACAAGTGCAGCCCCGGGCAAACCCAATTCTTTTGCAGGACAATACCAAACAATGAATTAGACGAACAGTTTGGTAAGAATTGCCCAAGCGGTTTGTTAAGAATTGCACATTCATATCTTCTGTGATATGGCATGGTCATCAAACAGCAACAAAATTGGCATTGCATGCCTGAACATCTGTTCACAGATATTGACCAAATCACCAATAAAGGAGAAAAATCATGGGACTCAAAGAAGAACTGGAAGAAAAAGCAGAGGAATGTGATGCGCCCGAAGAGTACATTGCCGTGGCCAAAGAGATCGTGGACGGCCTGTCTGACAAGGAATGGGCTGCCGAACTGCTGGAAGAGGGAGCAGAGTGGGCTGAGACCTGGGAAGATGCCGTAACCTATGCCAAGGCCTGCCAGGATATCCTGGGGGACGAAGAAGCAGCTGCGGCCCATCTGGATGCAGGCAAAAACCTGTGCACCTCTGTGGAGGATTTTCTGGGCCTGGGAGCTGCTGCCCTGGAAATCAACCAGAAGGAAGCTGCCACGGAAATTTACAATGCTGCAGCCACAAAATGCGTTAAAACCTCTGATTTTCTGGAACTAAGCAAAAGTATTTCCAAGGACCTCAATGATCAGGATCTGGCGGAAAAAACCGTTGAAAAAGCCTTTGAAAAATGCAGTAAACCCCAGGATTTTGTAGAATTTGCCAAGTCGGTTCTGGACATGTTTGAAGACAAGGACCGTGCCAGGGCGGTGTATACCAAGGCCATGGAAAAAGCATCCACAGCAGATGATTTTGACCTTCTTGCCGCCGGTGCGGTCAAAGACCTTGAAGACAAGGAACTGGCCCGGAAGATCTATGAAAAAGCCCTGGACTCTCTTACATCCGGTAACGAACTGCTCAAATTTGCAGAAACCGTCAATGAAAAACTCGATGACAAGGCATTTGTAAAGTCCATCTACAAAAAGGCGGAATCCCTGTATACGGAATTTTCAGATTACCTGAAACTGGGAAAGGCAGCCTTTGAAATCACCGGAGATGCCAAATTCGCCTCTGAAATATTCCAGACAGCCGCTGCCACCAATCCTGCCTGCAGCCAGCTGGTGGATCTGGCCCTGGCCATGGCAAAGGACCTCAAAGATAAAGATGCGGCCATTGCGGTGCTCAAGCAGGCACAGGGAGCGGTGAAAAGCAATGCTGATTTCATCAAGACCGCCAAGGCCATCCAGGAGATTGTCACTGATGACAAGGAATGGACCGATGCCATCACCTTTCAGCTGGAAAAACGCGAAGAGTTCAAAGATCTTTATGCAGATTTCATCAACAGAGAACAGGAAACCAGTACCTGTGCCACCAAGCGGGCACTGGCCCATGAAATTGTTGAAAAAACCGGAGACACTTATTACGGGGCCAAAATTTACAGACAGGCCCAGGATCTGACCCGCAACTTCAATGATTTTATCAAACTGGCGTTGTGTATCCATGATGATCTGGGAGATGATGCGTGGGTAAAAGAGATCTATACCATGCTTCTGGAAAGATGTATGAGTTTGAGCCACTACACGGAACTCACCGATGCCATTGAAGCCACCCTCAAGGATGAAAAATGGATCCGCAGTATTTATAAGGATATTGAAGCAAAAAGTACGGAAAACAGCGATCTTGTGAAACTGGCTGCCATTGTTGTTGAAAAACTCACTGACGCGGCCTGGGCCGCGGACCTGATCCAGAAAGCTGAAAACAGCTGCAAAACCATATATGATTATACCTTTGTGGGAGGGGCATTTCTCCGGCTGCTGGGAGACAGGGAAAAAGCAGGGGCACTTTTTGAAGCAGCAGAAGCCACCTGCACCGACCAAAAATCTTATGCCCGGCTGATAACCCTGGTGCAGGGCCAAACCACTGACACCTCCTTTCTGAGCCGTATTTTGATTTCAGCCAAACAAAAGCTCACCGGGTTTGAAGATATGCTGTTTCTGGCCCAGACCGCCCTGATCCAGCTCAAAGACACACAGCTGGCTGCCCAGCTTTACACCCTGGCCGAAGAAAAAGC
>JAABRW010000322.1 GCA_011390695.1 Desulfotignum sp. | reverse complement strand
TGAAGTCCAGGTCAATGAGTCCCAGTCTCAGTTTTTACAGCTCAAAGAGCAGGTTCAGGCAGAACAGGCGAAAATTGATGAGCAAACGATAGGAGACAAGGAAAGGCTTTCCGAACTTGAAGAACAGCAGCAATCCATTGGGCAGTCTCTGGATCCAGTCCTGCTGACCCGGTTCCGGCGAATTGCCAAAATGAATCAGGGACAGGCAGTGGCCCGGGTCAGCAATGAGACCTGCATGGGATGCTTCATGAATGTGCCGCCCCAGCTGTGTATCGAGGTGCAACGGGGAAACCAGATGATCTCCTGCCCCCAGTGCAGCCGTATACTTTACCATATTGATGAAAGATGAGACGTTTCGGTCTGACCGGACCAGACGATCGCCGGGTCGACCCAGTCGACCGGGAGGAAAGTCCGAACACCACAGGACAGGACGCTCCATAACGTGGAGTCACGGTGACGTGAAGGAAAGTGCAACAGAGAGTAGACCGCCGGCAGCCCCTGGCTGTCGGTAAGGGTGAAACGGTGCGGTAAGAGCGCACCAGTTTTCCAGGTGACTGGAAAAGCTTGGTAAACCCCGTCCGGTGCAAGACCAAATAGGGAAACGCTTGAGGGCAGTCCGTCCGAAGTTTCCGGGTAGGTTGCTTAAGGGGTACGGCAACGTACACCCGTAGATGAATGATCGTTGACCGGGTTTCGGGTAACCGGATCCGGTAACAGAATTCGGCTTACGGGCCGGTCAGGCCGAAACTTTTCAAAACCAGAAGACTGAAACTGTTAAAATTGTGTAAACCATGATGGATACCTGTGATATTACCTTTCTGGAAAAAGCCAATATTTTTTCCTTTGATTTTCTCAAATGCATCCGATTCATTGACACCATTGAAGATGACACCTATCTGTTCACCAAAAAACTGTATTCCAAACTGATCACCAACTCCCATATTCTGGAAGATTTTCTGGATTTTCACGGGGCCAAAAAAAATTCGGAATGGTTGTATTACCGGGAGTTGTGTGCGCTGGTCCGGCATTTGTCTCTGGCCTGCTATTCCCAGCGACATGTGTTGAACCGGCTGCCGTTTTACCGGCTGGGCAACCATCCTTTGGACCTGTTCAAGCAGGAAGCCACCGATACCCTTCAGATTCTTCAGGATTCCTTGAAACTGACCGCTCCGATGATTCTGGCCGAAGCCCGGCGGCTTAAAATCACCATCCCCGGTTCCCGGTACAGCCTGAATTTCTTTCCAGGAATCACCTCCACGGAACAACTGGATCACAATATCGATGACTTTACAGCCAAGGATAATCAGAAAAAAAATCTGACCCGGATTTCCAGTGAATTTCTGGATGTGATCAAGGCATTTGAACAGCTGTCTTTTTACGAACGGTATGACTTGAAAACCATTCAAAAACTGGTACCGGAAAAAATTAACGAGGTCATTATCCGCAGCTTTGAAATGCGGATACACAATATCCAGTCCTCTTTTGATTCCTATGTGGTGAAAAACCTGTCCGAGGAGGAAAATGTTCTTCTGGAACAGCTGCGCAGTCATTTTTCCATTGTGTTTCACATCCTTCAGGTGATGGGTCGCCTGTTGCATTTTTATGAACGCCATCTGTATGACGCAGGCTTCAAGGATGTGTACATGCGGGTGAGACAATCTCTGGCCGAACTGATAGATCCGGATGTACTGCTGGACCGGGC
The DNA here is from genome assembly GCA_011390695.1 of Desulfotignum sp. The sequence goes on along the minus strand of JAABRW010000322.1, from coordinate 1,368 downwards.
CGTGAATTTCTGTCTGTTTTACGCATGGAAATTTTTGTCCTCCGGAAAACAGGTGGCATCCCAGATCATGAACCAGAACATGGAAACCGGATCCATTGAGGTGAGCATTCCGATGGACCGGGGGTTTCACAGCCGGCCCAGCCTGCTGGTGGCAAAAATTGTCCAGTATTACGGCGGCGAGGTGATTCTGCATGTGGGAGAAGACCGGTTTGATGCGTCTTCGGTCTTGGATATCCAGTGGGCCGGGGGAAAGATCAAAAAAGAAGATTACCAGACAGTGATTTTTTCCGGTGATTCCAGGGCGTTGAACGATCTGGTGGTGCTGGCTGACGTCAATTATGGCGAAGATCATATGGGCAAAGGCATCCCGCTACCCAAACAGCTGTCCTACCTGAGTTGATTCATGACCGGTATTCAGTGCATCCCCATTGTTGTGGCAGCCGGCCGGGGCACCCGCATGGGCGGTCAAATCCAAAAACAATACCTGGTTCTGGATAAACAGCCGGTATTGATCCGGACCCTGGTTCAGTTCGACCGGCATGGCGGCATGGACCGGATCATTCTGGTGGTACCTGAAAAAGATGTGGATGTCTGCCGGACACAGATGATTGCGCCCCGGCAATTTACCTGTCACGTCCATCTGGTTGCCGGAGGAAAGAATCGCCAGACGTCGGTGCAAAATGGAATTGACATGGCCATGGCACTGGTCCGGGATCCGGCGCGATGTCTGGTGCTCATTCACGACGGGGTCCGGCCCTTTGTGCCCCGTTATCTCATGGATCAGCTCATGCAGACCGCTCTGGAAACCGGGGGATGCATCCCGGTGCTGCCCGTGACCGACACCCTCAAGCAGGTGGACATCCGGGGGCAAATCGTAAAAACCGTGGATCGAAGCCAAATGTTCAGGGCACAGACGCCTCAGGTGTTTCGCCTGGACCTGATATCCCAGGCCATGAACCATGCGGCCGACACCGGGTTTGACGGGACCGATGATGCTTCGGTCATGGAACATGCCGGGTTCAATGTCAAAACCATCCCCGGAGATCCCGCCAATATCAAACTGACCACCCCCCATGATCTGTTGCTGGCCCGCCATATTCTGGCCCTCCAAAAATCAGGCGATCCGTCTTAATTTTTGGTTCCTGCGTTTCCCTCCTATTTCGGATCAAATCGTTTGACACCCCAAACACAGATTGGTATATTTTTTTATCAGGATCAAGATCTTTTTCAACTCACCGTCAGGCGGATGTCTGGCACTGTAGATACCCGGGGAGGACAACATGGCTGCCAAAATAAAGGGAAATGCCTTACTGGAACACGTGGATGCAGTGAAAAAAGGAAAAAGGGCATTTGAAGATGCCTTCCAGG
>JAABRW010000321.1 GCA_011390695.1 Desulfotignum sp. | reverse complement strand
TCAGGGCCTTGGCGATCTGCTCCAGGGTTTTTTCCTTGTCCCGGGGCAGCCTGGCTCTGACGGGCAGATAATTGGAGGCATGATTGGCATGGAACAGCCCATCTGACAGGTGGGTGGACGCAATCATCTGCCCCAGTTCCGCCAGCATTTCCTCCGGGGTGGGTAACTGAAACCGGCCGGCCTGGTGATCCGCATGCAGCTCCGTGCCGGGAATCAGCATCAGGCTCAAGGCCCCCACATAATCCGGGTCAATTTCAGACAGGACCCGGCCGGTTTCCTTTGCATGGACCAGGGACCGCTCCCTGCCTGCCAGTCCCACCAGCACAGTGACAGACAACTTGATGCCCGCCTGTTTCACCCGCCGGCCCATGCGGATCATTTTATCTGCTGTGGCGCCTTTGCAGATATCGGCCAGTACCTGGTCGTCGCCTGATTCCAGACCCATGTAGGCGATACCCACTCCCAGGTCGTGAAGCTCGGCCAGTTCCTCATCGGTTTTCATGCCGATACCCTTGGTATTGGCATATACCCCCACCCGTTCCACCCAGGGAAGCCGGTCTCTGATTTTTTCCAGAATGGGGCGCAACCGCTTCATGGGCACGATCATGGCATCCCCGTCACAGATGAACAACCGCTTTTGCCGGGGAAAATGGGCCCGGGCATATTCAATATCCTGAAAGATGATGTCGTCTTTTTTGATGGTAAACCGTTTGTCCCGGAAACTACCGCAAAAGGTGCACTTGTTGTGGGAACATCCCAGGGTCACCTGGAGCAGTATACTGTCCGCCTCACTGGGGGGGCGTATGATCATTCCGTCATAATGCATAGTCATTTCCTGTTAAAATTCCAAAGGTTTTCTTTTAGCAGGTATTGCCGGAAATTTCAACAGGATGAAAATGATCTGTCAGGCAGGCAGCCGGCCAGCCGGTCTTTGAGACCGGATCTGCGCAGGTTGGTGCGGTTGTTTTCAAAAGCGGTATGAACGGCCCGGGAAGATCCCACAATGATCACCAGGTGTTTGCCCCGGGTCAGGGCTGTGTACAAAAGGTTGCGCTGGAGCAGGGGAAAATGGGCCGTGGTCAGGGCTATTATGACTGCGCCGTATTCCGAACCCTGGGATTTGTGCACCGAAATGGCATAGGCCAGTGACAGTTCGTCCAGTTCCAGCAGATCATAGGGTACCATGCGGTTGTCGTATTCCACAATGATCCGGCCATCTGATTTTGACACTTCCACAACCTGGCCGATATCCCCGTTGAACACCTCTTTTTCATAATTGTTTTTCAGGTGCATGACCTTGTCCCCGGGACGAAAATCCATGCCGTGGTTGACAATGCCGCCTTTGCCCGGATTCAGAACAGCCTGGAGCTGCTGATTGAGATTGATGGTACCGGCTTCTCCCCGGTGCATGGGGGTGAGCACCTGAAAATCGGTGATATGGGGAAAGGTTTTGGGAATCTTGTTACACAGCTCCAGAATGGTTTTCACCACTTTTTCACCCTGCTGGTTTTCTATAAAATAAAATTCCGACAGATCCCGGGAATCTCTGGTTTTAAAATCAGGCATCTGTCCGTTGCGGATATCATGGGCATGGCGCACAATGGGGCTCTGCCTGGCCTGACGGAAGATTTTGGTCAAAGAAAACACGCTGATCCGGCCTGATGCCATGATATCAGACAATACATTGCCCGGTCCCACCGAGGGCAGTTGAAAGGTGTCCCCCACCAGTATCAGGCTGGCAGCAGGCGGCATGGCCTCCACCAGATGAAACATGAGCTGGGTATCCACCATGCTGGCCTCATCCACCACAAACACATCCAGGGCCAGGGGATTGGTAAAGTTACGTTCCACTGTACCCTGTTCCGTGTCAAAACCCAGCAGTTTGTGCAGGGTAAAGGCTTTTTTACCTGTGGTTTCCGAAAGCCGCCTGGCAGCCCGGCCGGTGGGAGCTGCCAGCACCACGGTGAGGCGGCAGTGCCTGAACACCTGGCACAGGGCCCGCACCAGGGTGGTTTTGCCGGTGCCGGGACCACCGGTGATCACAGATACCTTTTGGGCCATCACCTGGCAGACCACTTCCAGCTGCTCCTCTGATAATTTCACGGCCATTCCGGTCAGCACCTGCTCCAAAATCGCATCCCGGCTGATCCGCAGGTCGGGCGCCGGCATGGACAGCAGGGCTGAGAGCCGTTCTGCAATACCTTTTTCCGCTTTGAACAACCGGGCCAGGTAGACCCTTTCGTCCCACAAAAAGATTTCATTTGTGTCTGCCAGGGCAGCCAGGGCAGAAGGAAAAAGATCCGGATCCACTCCGGCAAGGCGGGCACAGGCAAGGAACAATTCCTTTTTATCGGCATACACATGGCCGTCTCCTTCAAAAATAAGGAGCTGGCAGAGCAGGCAGGCACACAAGCGGTTCTCATCGGCTTTATCAATGCCCTTTGCCCTGGCAACAGCATCTGCCGTGGCAAATCCGATGGCCGGAATATCCTTTGCAATACGGTACGGATCGGTTTCCAGAACTGTCATGGCACCGGCCCCATAGGTTTTGAGTATCAGGCCGGCGTGGGCCACATTGACATTGTTTTCCTGGAGGAACTGCATCACCCGGCGCACTGCATGGTGGGTGTTCCAGGCCTTGACAATCATCTGCTGTTTACCCTTTCCGATACCGGAAACCGACATGAGTTTTTCGGGCTGGTTTTCAATGATCTCCAGGGTCTGTTCCTGAAACAGATCCACAATGCGGTCTGCCAGGGATTTGCTGATGCCCTTTATCATGCCGGATCCCAGGTATTTGCGGATGCCTGACACACTGGCCGGCAGGGTCACTTCATACGCATCTGCCTTGAACTGGTCACCGTATTTGGGATGGGATGCCCACTGGCCCTGCAGGGTCAGGGTTTCTCCTTCTGCAACGCCTGCCAGGTACCCTACCACAGTAATGGGATCCTGGATCTTTTCCACCTGGATACGGCATACAGTATACTGGTTTTCCGGATTCTGGTAGGTAAGGCGGGACAACACGCCCTTGATAGTGATCATGGCGCTGATTCCCATAGGGTGATCCG